>CAZMXF010000164.1:0-5966 GCA_964570015.1 uncultured Oscillospiraceae bacterium
ACAAAGATGAGAGGCTGGCTGAATCCTCTGCGGCGTCTGGCCCTGAGATATTCCTCCTGTGCTTCATCCGTGAGCGCAGCCAGATTCAGACGCTCTCTCCAGTTTTTTGATGCCATAGGCGCCCCCTGCATCTCCGTACTCTGCAAACGGTAACATCGAAATATCGCCGGCAAACTACACCGTTAAGCAGTAAAAAAACAGACCATACCATGTACAGTCTGTTGATTATAGCATGTTTTTCATCACAGGGGAAGACGTTTTTGTGAATTTCACTTTCTGGCATACTCCAGCACTGCATTCACGATCTGCTCCAGTGCATCCGGCACCGAGAGCTCCCCCATTCTGGCGGACATGGTTTTCAGTCCGTCGGGATCGCTCAGCAGTCTCTGAATCTCCTCCAGGAAGCTGTGCTCGTCAAATTCGCCCTCCAGAAGGACTCTCGCCCCTCCCGCACGTTCAACGAGACGGGCATTCTTTTCCTGATGGTGGTTGGTCACATTGGGTGACGGAACAATCAGGGCAGGTTTCCCCATTCTGCTCAGTTCGGCCAGGGTAGAAGCACCTGCCCGGCACAGTACCAGATCGGCCGCCGCCAGTACGCGTGCGGAATCAAAGATATATTCCTGGATATCCGCGTTGCACTCTTTTGGGTTCAGGCCGGCAGCCTTCAGCTTCTCCGTCACATCCCTGTGGTAGTAACTGCCTGTCGCATGGATCAGGAAAAAATCTCTCTGTTTCCGCATCAATGGAAGCATGCGAACAAGGATCTCATTCATATGCCCAGAACCGAGAGACCCCCACATTGAAACTACCAGCGGCATATCCGGGTCAATGCCGAGTTCTGCCTTGGCCTGTTCCCTGGTATAAGCGCCAAAGGCGCCTCGCACCGGTGTCCCGCTTACACGGAGATCCGAGACCTTGCTGTAATACTGTCTGCTCTCATCATAGCCGATGAAGACGCAGCTCACATGCTCGGAGAGCAGCCTGGTCGTAAGGCCGGGAACCGCATTGCTTTCATGCAGCAGTGTGGGGATACCCAGCCTGGAGGCCTCATGCAGGACCGGATAACAGACGTAGCCGCCCGTTCCCAGCACCGCATCCGGCCGGAACTCCTTCAGGATTCGTCTCGCTTCATGTCCCGACTCGATGACGTTTTTCATGGTGGCGATATTGTGCCCCACATCCGCCAGGTGGTGCCCCCGGCTCAGATTGGTCACACGCAGAGAACGAATGGGAAAGCCGTCTCTCGGGACCAGCTCCATCTCCATCTTGCCTTCGGCCCCTAAAAAGAGGATCTCACAATCCGGAAGAAGTTCCCGCAACCGCTGTGCCACAGCGATCGCGGGATTGATATGTCCTGCGGTGCCGCCGCAGGTGAGAACAAATTTCATAACTGAACCTTAAAACCTCTCAAACACGATCAGGAACGAAAAGACCATGCACAGCAGTGAAACGCCGGTATAGAGGACAAAGATTTCCTTTTCTTTCCACTTTCTCCCTGTCCATCCACCCAACTCCAGGTGGTGGTGGAACGGTGCCATCCGGAAAACCCGCTTACCGTGTGTCATCTTGAAATAGCCAACCTGGATGATGTCTGAAAGTGTTTCGATAATGAACATGACACAAAGCGGGATCAGAATCAGCGGCATATCATAGGCAAATGCCATCGCTGCGATCGCGCCGCCCAGGAAGAGGCTTCCAGTATCTCCCATGAAAACCTTGGCAGGATTGAAGTTGAAGACCAGAAAGCCCATCAAGCCACCCACCATTGCGGAGGCGAAAAGACCGAGCCAGGTATAATCCGCGCCCCAGGCAAAGGTGACCAGTACATAGAACAGGAACACCGGGATGGATGTACCCGTTGCAAGGCCGTCGACGCCGTCGGTGATATTCACGGCGTTCACGGTGCCGACTATCACAAAAACTGCAAAAAAGTAATAAAATACAGGCGGCACATCTACCGTTCTGCCGGAGAGCGGCAGGTACAGCGCCGTATGCAGGAAGCCCAGATGTCTCATCAACAGCAGAAAGATAAATGCCGCAACCAGCTGCAGGAGGAACTTCGCCCTGGTCGACAGTCCGAGATTCTGTCTTTTCCGGATCTTCTGCCAGTCGTCCAGAAGCCCGATGGCACCAAAGACCAGTGCAAACATCAGCACGAAGATATGCTCATAGTGCCCTTTCAGCATCCCAGGGAACCCCAGCGTCAGGCATACAAGGATCTCCGCAAGAATGAACATCACCCCTCCCATGGTGGGGGTGCCGCTCTTGCCGGAATGCTGTTTGAGCTCGGTCTTGATCTGCTGTCTGGCTTTTTCCTTTTCCAGCCAGGGGATATACCATTTTCCGAAAGCAGTTACAAATAAGAACGCAATCATGAATGCGCATAGCAGCTGTATCGTCATGGTTTTAATCCTTCTCTCTTTGTTTCAGATAATCTGCAACAATTTCCCTCTCGTCCATATGGCGTTTCGTGTGTCCGACGATCTGATAGTCCTCATGTCCCTTGCCCGCAAGAAGAATCACATCTCCTTCTCCGGCCAGGTCGATTGCCCGGTGAATGGCCTTCACGCGGTCGCAGATCCGAATCCAAGGTGTCGTAGTTCCCGCCAGACCAGGTTCAATCTCGTCTATGATGCTTTCCGGATTCTCTGTCCGCGGGTTATCGCTGGTCAGAATCACCAGATCGGATAGTTCCGCGGCAATCTTCCCCATCAGAGGACGCTTCAGATGATCCCGGTCTCCGCCACAGCCGAAAACGCAGATAAGTCTGCCGGGTGTTGCCTCACGAAGTGTGCTCAGGACCTTTTCCAGTGCGTCCGGCTTATGGGAATAGTCGATCAGAATATGGTAGTTTCCGTCCGTTGGGACAGATTCCAGGCGTCCCTTAACACCGTGGGCGGTGGCGAGCGCCTTCGCGCTCTCGGTCGTCGGGATTCCTTCTGAGTATGCAGCTGCCATCACAGCCAGCGCATTGGATACCGAGAAGGAGCCTGGAATGTTCAGCTGCGTCTCGACCGTCTTCACGCCAAGCACCGTATCGAAGCAGACGCGGTTCGGATAGAGGCGGATCTTTTCCGCCCGAAGCTCTGCATTGCTCTTGGTTCCGAAAGAGTGTACCGGACAGGTGACATTTTCTGTCATATACGGCGTCCAGTTGTCATCTGCGTTGACCCAGGCAGACCTGCACTGAGAAAAGATCTTTTTCTTCGCAGCGGCGTAGTTTTCCATGGTCCCGTGGAAATCCAGGTGATCCTGAGACAGGTTCATATACACGGCGGTATCAAATTCGATTCCCGCCACACGGTTGAGCTCCAGAGCATGGGAAGAAACCTCCATCACCACATGGCTGCAGTTTTCTTCCGCCATCCGGTGAAACAGCTGATGCAGTTCCAGACTCTCGGGGGTCGTAAATTCTGAAGGAATTGCCTCCTGCCCGATCCAAATGCCAGTCGTGCCGATCAGTCCGACTTTTGCTCCGCGGGTTTCTTCCAGTACATGTTTCAGCAGCATGCTGACACTGGTCTTCCCACTGGTTCCGGTAATTCCGATCATCCTCATCCGGGCAGAGGGATTGCCGTAAAATACACTGCTGCAGACAGCGAGCGCACGGCGGCTGTCCCGGACTCGTATGAAGGGAACTTCCTGTTCCGGCGGTGTCTCACAGAGGATCACCGCAGCTTTTTTTTCGATCGCCTTCGGGATAAAGCGGTGCCCGTCGGTCTCGAAGCCGCGGATTGCAACAAAGAGATCTCCTTTTTCAGTTTTTCGGGAATCATAGCTGATTCCGAGGATCTCCGTCTCCGGATCTGCAGTCGCAGAGACGATCTCCAACTGATCAAGCAGTATTTTCAGTTTCATGTTTATATTCGTTCTGCCACCCGAAGCTTGGCGCTCCGCGCACGCGGATTGAAGGCGCACTCTTCCGGCTTCGGCAGAATCGGCTTTCTTGTTATCGTTTTCAGAGTCTGACGAAACCCGCAAGTGCATACCGGCGCCTCTCTCGGGCAGGTACAGCCGTGTTCCCGCGCCGCGATCGCCTGTTTGACAATCCGGTCTTCCAGAGAATGGAAAGAGATGACACACAGTCTTCCGCCGGGATTCAACCGGTCCGGTGCGGTCTGCATCATACGCTCCACTTCGCCCAGCTCGTCATTTACCTCGATCCGGATGGCCTGGAAGCAGCGCTTGGCAGGATGCTGTTTTTCCAGCAGGGCCGCGGCAGGCATCGCGCTCCGGATAATCTCCGCCAGCTCCAATGTCGTGTCGACCGGGTGCTCCTGACGTTTTCTGACAAGGGCAGCACTGATCCGTCGGGCATAACGCTCTTCCCCATAAACGTAAAAAATCCGGCTCAGTTCCGCCTCTTCATAGTGATTGACGACATCCCATGCGGATTTTCCCTGACTGCGGTCCATCCGCATATCCAGCGGCGCATCCAGACGGTATGAGAAGCCTCGTTCTGCCTCATCGAGTTGAGGTGATGAGACTCCCAGATCAAAAAGCATTCCATCCACTGCCGGAATTCCGAGATCATCCAGGATATCTCCCAGTGATGCAAAACTCCCATGTACCAGTCTGATGCGGTCACCGTAGCGCTGCAGTCGCTCTCCGGCACGCCGGATGGCAGTCTCGTCCCGGTCAATTCCGATCAGAATCCCCGTCGTGAGATGCTGCGCAATCGCGGCAGAGTGTCCGCCCAGGCCAAGAGTACCGTCCAGATAAATCCCGCCCGGCCGAATTTTCAACTGTTCGATGCACTCCTCCAGCAGAACCGAAACGTGCTCCGCCATCAGAACTCCAACTCCTCCAGCACTGCAGCGATATTCTCCGGAGCAGTCTCCGCTTCGAAGACCTCATGCCAGCTGTCACTGTCCCAAAGCTCCGCGTGGTTGTTGCAGCCAACGACCGTTACATTCTTCACCAGGCCGGCCCAGTCCCGCAGATTCTGCGGCAGAAGGATTCGACCCTGTGCATCCAGGTCGCAACGCACTGCATAGGCAAATAACGGCCGCATTTTACGCTGGCGAACATATGGAAGGGCGTTGACCTTTTCCGTGAGAAGATCCCAGTTTTCCTTGCTGTATACACTCAGGCAGCGATCCATGGACAGGGTGACAAACACCGCCTGGCCCAGCTCCTCTCTGAGGCGCGCCGGGATAAAGATCCTGCCCTTGTTGTCAAGCGCATGCTGGTATTCGCCCGTCATGGTCTCACTCCTTTCTCCCACAATTCACCACTTTGCACCACTATGCTCCACTATTATAGGGTAGACCGCTGGAAAAATCAAGGCCTTCTTTCGGTTTTTTTCAATTCGTTCTTTCGCGCAAAAAGACCGCCCCGAGAGGGCGGTCTCAGAATCCTTTGTTCCCTTTTTACTGGAAGGAGATAAAATCTTTCTCTTCCGGCTCGCGTTCACGCCGGGCTTGGGTGGAAGCAGGACGGGTGCCGTTTGCCGAGCGCACGGCGGAGTGGGCGGACTGGATGGTCTCAAGGGAGTTTCGGAGACTCTCCTCGGCCTGCCGCATCACATCGTCCACATAATCACCAGCCACTCGGCGTAGCTCTGCGCTCTTTGCTTCCGCATTGGAAATCATCTCCGCACTTCTCGTACGGGCAATACGGATGATCTCCTGCTCCTCTATCATGGAGCGGGCCTTCTCCTCCGAGCTCTTGCGAAGAGATTCGGCTTCTTTCTTGGCATTCCCGATGAACTCGTCCCTGGCAGCAACAAGACGTTTTGCCTCCGCCAGAGCGGAAGGCATGGAGGCCTTGATTTCATTGATGAGGTCAAGCGCCTTTTCCCGTTCAATGATACATTTGTCGTTGCCCAGCGGGACACCCCAGGCTTCCGAAATCATGCTGTACAGTGTGTCCAGCAGTTCAATGACGTCTCCCTGCTCCATCAGGTTTTCCTCCATAACTTGGCTTTTTCTTCAATATCCGGAATCAGCTCCGTCGGTACC
>CAZMXF010000165.1:0-5965 GCA_964570015.1 uncultured Oscillospiraceae bacterium
TCTTCGATTCTTCCGCGGACATCCTCATCCTGGTAATCGACGAGGCTGCGGGCAGACTGGATTGCTTTCTTTCTGGTGAAGTCGATCACATACTTGGAAGCCTGAAACACGATCACCATCACGGCAGCTTCCATTGCATATCCGGTTACAAAAGCAAGAACTGCGGTAAATAAAACGACAAGCCCGGGAGAGAAAAACTGTTTTTCGGCTATTGTGTCTACTGCTGACAGAAAAATGTCATATCCCGCTGTGACAGCAGAAAGAATCAATAAGAAGGTGCGAACGAGAACAGGCATTTTGAACAGCGCAGAAATGATCACCAGAACCAATGCTATTCCAATACGGATCGGTAATGCGATCTCAAAGCTGCCCTGCTTACTTTCGGGTTTATCCGCGCTGTGTCTGGCGCGTTTTCTTTCAGGGCTCACTTGATGCCTCCTCCTTTCGGGCTACCTACCGTTATGCTTTTCCGTCACAACCGAGAACGTCTACGATCTTGTGCTTCACCATTTCGCGGATTGCATCTCTCGCCGGTCCGAGGTACTGACGGGGATCGAAATGATCCGGATGCTCATTGAAATACTTGCGGATACAGGCGGTCATGGCAAGACGCAGGTCGGAGTCAATGTTGATCTTGCAGACAGCCTTCTGTGCAGCCAGTCTGAGCTGCTCTTCGGGGATACCGATGGCGCCGGGCATATTCCCGCCGTTCTCATTGATGAGCTTTACAAACTCCTGAGGGACGGAAGAAGAACCATGTAGAACGATCGGGAACTCGGGAAGCCGCTTCTCCACTTCTTCGAGAATGTCCAGTCTGAGTTTCGGATCCGTACCGGGTTTGAATTTGTATGCACCATGAGAAGTGCCGATTGCAATCGCGAGAGAATCGCATCCCGTACGCTCGACAAATTCCTGTACGTCTTCCGGACGGGTGTAGGAACTGTCCTCAGCAGAAACATTTACTTCGTCTTCAATACCGGCGAGAGTTCCGAGCTCAGCTTCTACGACAACGCCGTGATCATGTGCATATTCAACGACCTGCTTTGTCAGGGCGATATTCTCTTCGAAAGGCTTGGAAGAAGCATCGATCATAACAGAAGTAAAACCACCGTCAATGCAGGATTTGCAGAGTTCAAACGAGTCACCGTGATCCAGGTGCAGTGCAATGGGAAGACCGGTATTGATGACGGCGGCCTCGACCAGCTTCATCAGATAGGTATGATTCGCATACTTGCGGGCACCCTTCGAAACCTGAAGAATCAGAGGAGCATTCAGTTCCTGTGCAGCTTCAGTAATGCCCTGTACGATCTCCATGTTATTCACGTTGAAAGCACCGATTGCATACCCACCGTGGTAGGCTTTTTTGAACATTTCAGTTGTTGTTACCAGTGGCATATTTTCAACTCTCCCTTAAAAATAATTCAAAATTTGTACAAAAAGTATATTTACAAATTTGTGTTTATATTATATCCTCAATTCATCCCATAATCAATAAGGATATTTAAAAATTTAGAAAAAATTTGTAAGGAGATTTTGTCATGTCAGAGAAACTTGTTGGCTCCTGTATCTTCGGTCAGTCCGGAGGTCCTACTTCCGTGATCAACGCCAGCGCCTACGGTGTAATCAAAACCGCATTGGAAGCAGAGGAAATTACCAAGGTTTATGGCGCATCTCACGGTATTGTCGGCGTACTCAATGATGAGCTGTTTGTGATGGATGAAGAGGATCCGGAAGAACTCCGCTACCTTCTGCACACTCCTTCCTCAGAGCTTGGCTCCTGCAGATATAAAATGAAGGATCCCGAAGTTGATGACACCGATTACAAAAGGATTCTTGAGATCTTCAAGAAATATAATGTACGTTATTTCTTCTATAATGGTGGAAACGACTCCATGGATACCTGCAACAAGATCAGCCGTTACATGAAATCTGTCGGTTATGATTGCAGAGTGATGGGAGTTCCCAAAACCATTGACAATGACCTTTTTGGTACGGACCACTGCCCCGGCTTTGCCAGTGCAGCCAAGTACATTGCCACTTCCTGCATGGAAATCAACAAAGACGCCCGCGTCTATGACAACAAAATGATCGTTATCGTAGAGATTATGGGTCGTCATGCCGGCTGGCTAGCCGCAAGCGCCGCTTTGGCCACCGCATACGGTTCCGGTCCCGACCTAATCTATCTCCCGGAATGCGACTTCGATATGGATCGCTTCCTCGCAGATGTTGATGAGCTCTATCGCAAGAATGGCAAAGTATTCGTTGCTGTATCGGAAGGCATTCACTATGCAGACGGCAGCTTTGTTTCCGAAGCCAAGACTTCCGCCACCGACGGTTTCGGCCATGCACAGCTCGGCGGTCTTGCTGCCATGCTCGCTGAAATCGTAAAGAATCACACCGGCGCAAAGGTGCGCGGTATTGAATTCAGCCTTCTGCAGCGCTGTGGCGCACATATCGCTTCAGCGACCGATGTCGACGAAGCTTTCACTGCCGGCAAAGTTGCAGTAGAAAAAGCCGTTGCCGGAGAAACCGGTTATATGGTGGCCTTTGAGCGCCAGATGGTAGACGGAAAATACAGCTGCGCCTATCGTCTGCTCCCGCTTGAGTCTGTTGCCAACTACGAAAAGAAGGTTCCGATGGAGTGGATCAACGATGCTCATAACGGCCTGAAAGAGGAGTTTATCTCCTATGCCCTTCCTCTGATTCAGGGTGAAGCCAATGTCCCCAAGGTTGATTCTCTTCCCCGCTATGCCAAACTGAAAAAAGTTCTTGCAAAATAAACGCAATTGGGCGGCTGATTCAAATCAGCCCCCCAATTGTTTTCATAATTCAATAATTCTTAATGTATAATCAAAAAATCCCGGTCCAGACAAAAAAACAGACCGGGATTTTCTGTTATTGATTTTTACGGAAGCATTGATTCGATCGCTGATTTCGGCTGAACTCCGACACTGCTCCTGACCACTTCCCCATTGACAAATACCTTCAATGTGGGAATGCTGGAGATTCCATATTGGGCGGCAATTTCCGGTTCCTCATCGACATCGAGCTTGCAGACCTTAACGGAGCCAGCTTTCTCTTCGGCGATTTTGGCTATGGTGGGTGCCAGCATCTTGCAGGGACCGCACCAGGTTGCCCAGAAGTCAACCAGAACAGGAATATCTGATTTCAATACCTCTTCTTCAAAATTGTTTTCATTCAGAACGACTTCGTACATTTGTTTTCTCCTTTCTGTTTTCTATCGTGCAAAGCTTTGAAGGTCCGTATTTGCTCAGTCCTTCAGAAGCTCTTCAACTGCATAAAGTATACCAAGTTTTCCGGATTCATAAGTTATTCCGCCCTGAACATAAATATTATAAGGCTCTCGAATCGGTCCGTCCGCAGAAAGTTCAATCGAAGAACCCTGAATAAATGCGCCTGCAGCCATAATCACCGGATCGTCATATCCCGGCATGGCCCAAGGCTCCGGCGTCACATATGAATCCACCGGTGCTCCTTTTTGAATTCCACGACAAAAGCGCTTCATTCGATCTTCCGAGCCAAGACGAACCGTCTGGATAATATCAGACCGAGGCTCATCTACCCCGGGAAAACTATCTATTCCGAGTTCTTCCATCATGGCTGCACAAAACACGGAAGTTTTCAAAGATTGAGCTACTACGTGCGGCGCGACAAATAGTCCCTGAAATAAAAGTCTGTTGTTTCCGAGGCTTGCTCCACATTCCCCACCGATCCCAGGGGTCGTGAGGCGCACAGCAGCACGGGCAACCAGTTCTTCCCTGCCGGCTACATATCCGCCTGTCGGAGCCAAACCGCCGCCGGGATTCTTGATTAAAGAACCGGCCATCAGATCTGCACCGACATGTCCCGGTTCTCGGATATCGGTGAATTCACCGTAGCAGTTATCAACCATGACATGAATATCCGGGCGAACCTCGCGAACCGTACGAATCATCTGACTGATTTCATCCACTGTCAAAGCCTTCCGGCTCGCATATCCTCTGGAGCGCTGAATCAGTACAGCTGTTACGTTAGGATTTTTGCAGGCTTTGGTAATCTCTTGATAATCCGGTCCTCCGTTTATATCAAGTTCTACCTGTTGATATTCAATCCCATAGAACTTCAAAGAGCCAAAACCGTTGCCACGAATTCCGATCGCTTCCTGCAGGGTGTCATAAGGAATCCCGGTCAGGGAGAGAATTGTCTCTCCGGGTTTGGCAAGGGCAAACAGAGCTGTCGTCAGCGCATGCGTTCCGTTTACAAGTCCGATTCGTACCAGAGCGGATTCTGTTCCAAGAAGCTCTGCGTAAATCTGATCAAGCGTTTCGCGACCCAGATCATCATATCCGTATCCGGTCGTTCCTGAAAAGCAGGCTTCGGAAACGCGATGGGAACGAAAGGACTCCAGAACTCTTCTTGTGTTTTCCTGTGCAGTCTGATCGATCTGCCGAAATCGTTCTGTACAGCGCTTCTCAGCCCGCTCCGACATTTTCAAAATGTCTTTATTCATGATTCCAGCTCCATCACATACTGCCGAAACAGGTTGCCGCGTTCCTCAAAATTGCGGAACCGGTCGAATGACGCGCAGGCCGGTGACAAGATCACAATATCTCCGTCTTCAGCGATGGAACTGGCCATGTGAACCGCTTCCAGCAGATCTGATACCTGATAAACCGGCAACAGATTCTCCTGACCGCGGTGTTTAACCGCATCTTGTATGGAACAAGCAATTTTGTCCGAAGTATCACCGGTCAGGATTACGGTTTTTGCGCGATCACATAATTCTTCTCCAAGCAGATCAAAAGGCAGGTGTTTGTCATAACCTCCTGCGATGACAATCGGTTTTTTCTTCAGAGCACGCAGGCCTGCGATTGTACGAGTCGGACTGGATGCGATGGAGTCGTTGATATAGGTCACACCGTGTAATACCCTGACTTCTTCCAGCCTGTGCGGAACACCCGGAAATGTTCTGGCAACCTGCCGGCAGACTTCCGGAGAAGCATAGTCTCGAACCGCCTCAAAGGCAGCCAGCATGTTTTGCACATTATGCTGCCCGGGAATTCTGATCTCATCAGCATGCATTACGAGCACACGGGATGTTCCCGACACGAGATAAATGATGCCATCCTCACAGATACAACCGTTCTCCACAGGTGTCGCATCCGAGAAATAGCTGATAGTCGAATGAGCCTTGGAAGCATAATAAGCAGTGTGCGGATCATTCGCATTCAGAATCAGACGGTCTCCGGGCTTCTGATTCTGAAAGATCCAGGCCTTTGCATCGATATAATCCTGGAATCCGTTGTGTTTATCCAGATGATTCGGTGAAAGATTGGTGATAACCGCAATATTCGGACGGCAGAACATGGAATGGAGTTGAAAGGAGGAGAGTTCAAGAACCACTAGATCGTCAGCCTGCATCTCCGGGAGCTTGCACAGAAGTGGAGTCCCGATATTGCCGCCCAGATGGACGCGGTAACCGGCTGATTTCAAGATCTCTGAAATCAAGGTTGTGGTTGTTGTCTTACCGTCGCTTCCTGTTACAGCGAAAATCCGACATGGGCAAAGTGAGAAAAAAACCTCCATCTCAGAGGTAACCGTACTCCCCTGCTCTTTGGCTTTAACAAGATGCTCGTCAAAAGGCATCAATCCGGGGGTGCGGAAAATCAAATCCTCATGAAGGTCTTCCAGGTAGTTTTCTCCCAGACGTAGTTTGGCTCCGAGTTCAAGGAGGTGTTCTCCGGTATCTCCAAGCTGAGTCAGATTTCTTCTGTCGCAGGCAGTTACATCACAGCCCTCCTGACACAACAGTTCAATCAGCGGGAGGTTGGAAATGCCAATCCCGAGAACGGCAATTGATTTATCTCGTATGGATTGAATATAATCACACAATAACATGATAGTCCTCAAAAAAAGAAAATGAGCTGACCTGTAAGCCGGGTTCTGTCTGGAACGACCATCTATC
>CAZMXF010000166.1:0-5914 GCA_964570015.1 uncultured Oscillospiraceae bacterium
ACACCAGCTGAAGCAGCGTGTATCTGGCGCGGGTCTCCTTGGCATAACGGAAGGTGTCCCGCAGCAGGGTTTCGTCAACCCCGATCTCCTCCGGGAGGGACGGACAGCCGACCTGCTTCAGGAGCTGCTGAAGAGACTCGGCCTCAGGGAGAGAAGAAAGCTGCTGAAGGATCTCGTCCCAGTGCTGCTGTATGCGGCCGATCCGTGCCAGTCGCTCCGGAACGGCGTTTTTATGGGCCTGTGCTTCAATGTCCAGTGCCTCCTGTGCGGCATTGCCGAAGCAGCGGCGGATTTCGCGCTCCCAGGCCTGAGTATCGAAGCGCTCTGCGTCGGCTCTCGCCGCATCGAAATCCATCTTCGTCCTGCACAGTTCCTCCGCCAGCATCAGGACGAGGACCGTCCCCACTGCGACCTGTTCGCCGTGCATGGCACCTGGGGTGCCGCGCTGCTCATTGACCACCTCCCAGAAGTGGGACATGTGGTGCTCCGCACCGGAGGCGGGGCGGGAGGTGCCGTAGAGGCTGATCGCAGCACCGGAAAGGACCAGACCCTCCATCACGCTGCCCAGCACTTCGGGATCCCGTTCGGCAATCAGAGGGGCCTTTTCCATCACACGATCCAGACAGGTCTGAACCAGTTCAACGATGGGTGCGCAGTAATGCTCACCGTTGATGATGCGGGAGAGCTTCCAGTCATTCAGGCAGGTCAGTTTCCCGATCAGATCGCCGAAGCCCGCAACCGTCATACGGAAAGGGGCATTTTTCAGGATGTCGGTATCCCCGATGATAAGTTCCGTGCTGTGGGCCTGCATGGTGCGCTTAAGCCCGCCGACATTCATGATCCCGATGCTGGCGGCAAAACCGTCCATGGGTGCGCCGGTGGCGACCGTGAAACAGGGAAGGCCGAGACGGAAACTGGAGTAGCGGGTCATATCGGTGATGGAGCCGGTGCCGACTCCGATCATGAGATCCACGTCTGTGGGGACACTGACGACGATCTCGCCCAGCGTCGCCTCGTCGAAGCCGGTGTGCTGCAGAATATGAGGGCAGGTTTCGATACCGGCTTCATGCAGAAGCTCCGCGCAGCGCTGCCCGGCGATCTTCCAGGTGATCTCATCGCAGAGGATATACGGCCTTTGATAGTGAAAACGCTGCACATAGTCCGGGAGCGTTTTGAGTACACCGGGGCCGATTTCGACCGCCCGGATGGGTACATAATGACGACGGCCGCAGTCACAGTCCAGCTCTGTGCAGAGGTACTTTTCCAGTGGCTGCGGTTCGTGATACATTTTCACTGCGTTTCCTCCAAAAAATGTAAGGCCGCGGAAGCGGCCTTACAAAAATGATAATGCGGTAGGAGATCAGCCCTGGATCTGGCCGACGAGCTCGTTCCAGTGCTCAAGCAGCTCGGCCTTTCTCTCGATCAGCTCGTTGACAGGACGGGGAACCCAAGTCATGTCGGCAGAGGCTTCGAGCCAGGCGCCTTCGGGAACGACATAGTTGGCGTTGGTGAGACGCAGGGTGCCTTCTTCATAGGCGGCAATGGCGCTCTGGCCCTCGGCGGAGGTCATGAAATTGACCAGCGCTTCGGCAGCGGCGCGATGCGGGCAGTTCTTCACGATGGCCATACCGTAGGCAGCAGCGGAGGTGCCCTCAGTGGGATAACGAACCTCGGTGGTGGTGGAGCCGTTCTGGTTCAGCTTGATGGCGCCGTCTTCATAGGTCAGGCCGACGACATACTCACCGTCATAGACGGAGTTGAAGCAGACAGAGGACTTCTCAACAACGACCATGTTCTCGAGGAGCTTCGCAATGTAGTCCCAGGCTTCGTCCGTGCCGACGCCGAAGACGGAGAAGATGTTGCAGAGGTTGTTCCAGGCGGCGGAGGAGCTGTTCGGATCGGAGATAACGATCTTGCCCTTCAGAGCCGGATCCAGAAGGTCCTGATAGGAACGGATGTCGAGGCCAAGCTCTTCCTCAAGCTCGGTGTTGACGCAGAAGCAGATCGTGGACAGGTGGTCCATGCTGTAGAAGCCGTTGGGGGTGGAGTAGCCTTCCATGGCCTCGTCGTTGTGGATGGAAACCCACTTCTCGAAGAGGGCTTCATGGGTCATGCCGTCGCTGTCGCAGAGACCGCCCCAGGTCACGTCGCCCTGCGGGTTGTCGGCCTCGGCGGCGATACGGGAGGTGTACTCACCGACGCTTCCGGAGACAACTTCGATCTCAACATCGGGATAGACTTCGTTGAAGCAGGTCTCGAGGGCTTCCAGGTCGAACTCCGTCATGGAGGAGTAGAGGACCAGAGGACCGCTGACTTCTTCATCTGCAGCATAGGCAGGCACGGCCAGTGCAAAGGCCATGCACAGCGCGAGGATCAGTGCCAGTACTTTTTTCATGCTTTTTTCTCCTTGTTTTGATTTATTTTTCTTAAGTCCCCGGAGGGATTTTAAGACAAGAGAAATGGGTGTGCCGGGATCAAAGCTGGATATCGTCCTCCGACTTGCTGATGGCCATGTAGAGGAAGAGGGAGATAGCCGTGATCACCGTCAGGATGGCGGCGAAGGCAGCAGCCGTACCGTACTCACCACGGCCGATGTAGATATAGGCCTGCATGGTCAGGGTAGCGGTCTTGTTGCTGTAGAGGATGACGGAGCTGGAGAGCTCGGTGACTATGGCGACCCAGCTCAGGATGGCACCGGAAATGATGCCGTTGGACATCATGGGGACGGTGATCTTGACAAAGGTCTTCAACTTGGAGGCACCGAGACTGATGGCAGCCTCCTCTATGCTGATGGGGATCTGCATCAAGGTCGCCGTGGCCGAGCGGATCGTGTACGGCATCCTTCGTATGGCAAACGACATGATCATGATGGCAGCGGTGCCGGTCAGGGCGAAGGGTTTCGCGCCGTAGGCAATTAGCAGGGCGATACCGATGACCGCGCCGGGCATAATATAGGGCAGCATGGAGATGGTGTCCAGAGTGTGGTTCAGAGCGCTGCTGCGGCGGACCACCAGGTAGGCGAGGATGACGGCGATCACTATGATGATGATCAAAGCCATGATGCCCATGAAGACGGTATTCTTCGAAGCCATCCAGAGCTTTTTCTTGATTGCCTGCTGATAGTTGCCGAGGGAGAAGCCGGGGCTGAACACCGCGCCCCTGCACTTGCGGAAGGAGAGGTAGATGATATAGATCTGCGGCAGGAAAGCGATGGCGCAGAGCAGGTAGCAGTAGAGGTGCATCAGGAAACCGCCGAAGCCTTTGGCAGGCTTTTTCTCCACGGGATGCAGAGCATTGATGGAGAACTTGAAGCGGCTGGTAGCCCACTTCTGCAGGAAGAAGATGACGGCGGTGACGATGACGGCGATTACGGCCAGGGCCGCAGCGAAGTTATAGTTGCTGCCGTTTTCGCCGAGGTACTCATTGTAGAGCAGCACCGGGAAGGTCTTGAAGCCCTCACCCAGCACTGTCGGCGTACCGAAGTCTGCGAACGCCTGCATGAAGACCATGAGTGCGGCGGCGAGGATCGTCGGCATGGTCAGATTCAGGACGATCTTAAACAGACGCTTGACGCCGACACAGCCCATATTGGAGGAGGCCTCCATCAGGGTGTTGTCAATGCTCTTGAACGCGCCGTTCATGTAAATGAACACCAGCGGGAAGAACTTCAGTGTCTGAGACAGGGCGATACCGCCGAAGCCGTAGATGCTCGGAAGCTTGATTCCGAAGGCGGCCTTGAAGAACTTGGTGATGACGCCGGCGCGGCCCAGAAGCATGACCCAGGAGTACGCACCGAGAAACGGGGCGGACATGCAGCATAGAATGCTGATGACGAAGAGAATCTTTGCGCCCTTCAGCCGGTAGAAGGCATAGAAATATGCAAACGGAATCCCGACGATCAGGGTCATGAAGGTCACGAAGAAGGTGATCTTAAAGCTGTTGACGATTGTCTTCGAATAATAGCTCTGACCGAAGAACTTCTGGAACTGTGACCAGGAGAAACTGCCGTCCGGCATGATGACCGACTGCTTGATAATGCCGAACATCGGGTAAATGAGAACCGCGATGAACAGCAGCAGCATGATGATGGATACAATGAACCATCCGTCAAAGCGTTTCTTTACCATGGCGTATCCCCCGCTCAGCTCTCAGGACGGTCATTATGAACACCGGTCAGGATGTTCTCGCTGCCGTCCTCGGTGAAGACGTTGACTTTTTCCGTGTTCAGAGTCAGCCTGATGTGGGAACCGGGCTCGATGATGCTGTCGATGGAGGACTCCTGAATGATCTCGACCTCTTCACCGGAAGACAGGTGGACAAAGTAGTGAGTGTTCAGACCGAGGAAGACACAGTCGTCCACCACTGCCTCAATACCTGCGGTGGCATCGCGGTCCAGCAGGAACTCTTCCGGACGGACGGAGAGGATTACGTTCTGATTCTTCTTCTGCTCATCGCGTACGCCTTTGATCTCGGCCTTATAACCGCTCTTGGTTACGATCCAGGTCTTGCCGTCCTCAACCTCCAAGGTACCGTTAAGAATATTGGAGCGGCCGATGAAGGTGGAGACAAAGAGATTGGCCGGGCGCTGATAGATGGCCTTTGGCGTACCGATCTGCTGGATTATACCGGAGTTCATGACGGCGATGCGGTCGGAGACGGCCATGGCCTCTTCCTGGTCATGGGTGACATAGACGGTGGTGATGCCGACGTTGTGCTGGATGTTCTTGATGACGGTGCGCATCTCCACGCGGAGCTTGGCGTCCAGGTTGGAGAGCGGCTCGTCCATCAGCAAAACATCAGGCTCGATGCAGAGAGCACGGGCCAGAGCCACACGCTGCTGCTGACCGCCCGAAAGACGCTCGGGCATGCGGTCGGCATACTGGTCGATCTGCATCAGCTTCATGAATTTTTCGGACTGTTCCTTGATCTTTTCCTTGGGAAACTTCTTGTTCTTCAGTCCGAATTCTACGTTTTTCCGCACGGTATAGTGCGGGAAGATGGCATAGTTCTGGAAAACCATGCCGATGTTGCGCTTCGAGGGGTCGAGATCGTTGATCCTGCGGTCTCCGAAGTAGAAATCGCCGCCCTCGATGCTGTTGAAGCCTGCGATCATCCGCAGGAGCGTAGTTTTGCCGCAGCCCGACGGTCCCAGCAGCGTGAAGAATTCTCCCTCTTTGATCTCTACGCTCAGATCGGGGATCACGACATTGTCGCCGTATTTTTTCACGGCGTTTTTAATGGAAATGTTGTTACTCACGACGTTTGCACCTCTATCTTCAATTTCCTTGACCGGAATATCAGGACAGGTTCAGCATGCGCCTCACGCGCATGAGAGTCAGACGGTTGCGAACCGTCGGGGAATGTGCAATGAGGACCGGGAGAAGCTCTTCCGGCACATCCAGATCGGAGAGACAGCGCTTTGCGCCGAGCTTTTCAAATCGTTCATAGAGTTCCGCTTCTGTTGGGATTTCGGCAATGATCTCACGGATGGCGGGCCAGGCCTTCACAATGGCTTCCGGGGTTACTGCGGCAAGACAGTCGTTCCGGTTCTCTTCCGCAGCGGTGGGATAGAGCGTTTCTCCGTAAAAGCTGCGGAGCCATACGTCGTCCAGAGGCTGATACGCTCTGACACAGTCGGAAATGTCTTCCCGCTCAGCCATCTGATGATAGACACGGGAGGCAATCAGGGTGCCGACACCGACCTTTTCACCATGCAGAGCTGGGCTGTTGATGCTTCCGAGACCGGCCGGGCGCATCTCGATCAGGTGCGAGATGTGGTGTTCCGCGCCGGAGGCAGGACGGGAGTTGCCCATCATCTGCATGGCCAGGCCGCTCATGAGCAGACCGTACATCACGGACTCAAAGGCCTTTTTATCCCCACTGAGCGTATCCAGGCAGGAATCCCAGATCTTCT
>CAZMXF010000167.1:0-5906 GCA_964570015.1 uncultured Oscillospiraceae bacterium
ACGAGATCGTCACTGCCTATTACGGTATCATTGAGGATGCCGACTTCATCTCTGAAGAAACCCGTGCCGGCGCCATCGCAAAGCTGGACAGCATGGTCAGAAACGTTCTGTATCCGGACAGCTGGGAGCCTTACAGTTTCGAAGATGTGAGCGTTGTCTCAAAAGAGGAAGGCGGCAGCCTGTGGGAAGCCTACCGCGCAATCAAAAAGCATGAGCATGAAAAGACTGTCGCAGGAGCGGTCAAACCCTATGACAGAACGATCTGGGATTTGCTTCCGCTTGATGGCAACTGCGGCTATACGCCCGGTGCCAACTCCTTTACGATCAAAGCCGCGTTTGTGCAGGCTCCAAATTACAGGCCGGATATGTCGGATGAAGAACTCTATGCGTATATGGGACCTGCCATTGCACACGAGATCTCCCATGCATTCGACGCCAAAGGCGCAAAGTTCGACAAAGACGGGAATTTCATCAACTGGTGGACAGATGAAGACAATGCCGCTTTCAACGAAAAGAATGAAAGGCTGGCCGCTTATTTTAACGCAATGCATCCATGGGAAGGACAGGACTTTAACGGAGAAGCCATGGTCGGAGAAGCATGTGCGGATATGGCAGCCTTGAAATGCATGCTTCGTATCGCGGCAGGGATACCGGATTTCAATTATGACAAATTCTTCCGTGCCTATGCCGACCGCTGTGCCACGAGAGAGACACTCGGGATGGCGATGGCACGCCTGGAAGACGAGCACCCCATGATGTATCTGCGCATCAACACAAATCTGCAGCAGTATGATGAATTTCTGAATTACTACGGGATCACAGAAGGTGACAACATGTACCTTGCTCCCGAAGACAGGGTTGCGATCTGGTAAGTCCGGAATAGAATGACGGATCTCTATCCGGGAGTTGTGCTGACAAACTGCCGGCTCCCGGTGTGATGTCCATATCGTCCGGGAAATAGAAGCAATATACGGAAATGAAAATGCTGTCTCAAAAGGCAGCTTGTGAAAAATGCAAAATGCCGGCAGCCGGCTCCTGAGACGGAGTCGGCTGCCGGCATTTCATTTGGTTCTGCAGTAAAAATGTCAGAAAAGCTGTTTCCTTACCAGACGGTGACGCGTTCACCGGGGCGATTTACAGAATCCTGATCCCTTTTGCCACAAAGAGAGACGGGACAGTACGGTTAAACTTTGTTGGACTTTGAGACCGTTTGTCTCCGTGCCTTCGGCAATGACGGAAAGCGTGATGCTGGCATTTAAAATGAATGATAGCAATGGTGATGATACGGAGCTTTACTTCGCCGGTGCAGCGGTGCCGACGAATGCGTCGATCAGCTGTTCATACCTTGAGAGGTCTTCCGGAACACCCTCGATCGGGGGCATCAGGATCAATCCGTCCCGGTTTACAAAGAATGTCGTGGGGAGCAAGGAGATATACAGTTTTTCATCCATCTCATCAAAAGGCAGAAGATTGAGATAATCCACATCTCTCTCGGCAAGGACCTCCTTGCAGGTGTCGAGCTCCTCATCCGCGTCACTGCAGATACCGACGATGGCAGCATCCCTTCCTTCCGCATCAATGCGGCGGGCGAGTTCGCCGAGCTCCGGCATCTCAGCTTTGCACGGCCCGCACCAGGTTGCCCAGATGTTGACCATCGTGACCGCATGGGCAGCAAAGAGTTCTTCGCTCTTCACAACATTTCCGTCGAGATCGGTGGTCTCAAATTGAAGGACTGTACCGAGAAGGTCAGCGCTGGTGGAACGGGGCGTAAAGTACTCGGCGTTTTTCAGAACGTCGACAAGAGCAGATTGAAGAGTATGATACTCCTCCGCATACTCAGGAGGGATTCTATCCGCAAAATCTCCGTAAGCATCGGGCGCAGTGATGGCATAATATGTAGTGTCGTCATGCTTCCCGACCATGGTGAATCCATCCCCAGTATCGTCTTCAGAGCCGACCACTTCAGCAAGATCCGCGGTGCTGCGATTTCCGTCGATCCCGATCACAATAAGCAATGTACCCATCGCATCCAGAATCTTTGCTGTATCTTCCGCTGACAGTCCTCCGTTTTTTGTTTTCTCATTGAAGGCGTCCGACTCTTCTTTTGAGAACGCATAATAGTTGAACATCATGGAATAGATGCCGTCCTTCACCGTGGGGAAAGGGTTCGGCAAAACAACACCTCTGGTATTAGTGAATTCTTCGGGATACGTGAGCGTAAAGCCCATTTTGTCCCAGGTCTCTTTTTTGCCCTCTGCAAAAGTCGGGGCACCGAAAGAGGAAACCATCAGAACAATGAGTAAAACAGCAAGGATTCTTTTCATGTTTTCTGTCTCCCTTTCTTTTAAATTCGCAACAAAAATTACAGGTTTTCGGCCTATCATCCTGTGAACGTCGATCCGTCTGTAATTCTATCATAGACCATCTACAGTGACAAGCTCAAAAAAAACGGAAGGACGTTCTGTATTTGATTCCTTTTACGGATTATTCCGGCAATCCCACCGTCCTTTAATTTACCATAATTATTTTATGTAAACTATTATTCTAAAAACAGAAGCCGGAAACTCCCGGCTTCTGTCTGTTCTCTCCTGTCCACTTTTGTGTAATCCAATCAATTTCCCAGGATCTCCCGAACCTTTTGGGCAATGGCGAGGCCCAGGTCCCTGTGTGACTCCGGAGTATAGTGCACGCAGTCCACGGGGGAAGCCTCGGCATAGTCTCCGGCGTTCAGGTATTCGACACCGTTTTCCTGCGCCATTTCCCGATAGCGTTCCGCCAGGCGACAGGAATCGGCATAGTATTCCGCATTGAACATTCGGTCATAGTCCGGGTGCACCGGTGCAGGGGCAACGATCAGAATCTTCACATCATCCCTGAAGATGTGTGTACCCGCATCCGGCACAGCCTGCAGCATCCGCGCCCTGCGGATAAGTCCGGCAGCACTCTTTGCCGAGAATGCCGAGTCCACCACAGTCAGGTCATTAATCCCCAGGGCGATGATCAGCAGGTCCAGCGGACGCTGTGACAGAAGCGCATAAGGCAGTCCACTCTGCCCGTTGCGGCAGTCCGCCCATGGAAAGTCAAAACCCGTGGTACGGCCGTTCAGCCCGTCCTCGCTGATGTGATAGCCTGCGCCCAGCGCCGCGGCCATCACGCCGGGCCAGCGGACCTCCTGCGCATAGCGCTCACCGGTGCCCGGGATGTAGCCCCAGGTATTGGAATCGCCAAAACAAAGTATGTTTTTCTGCATATTTCTTTCTCTTTTCTTCCTCTCCGTTACCTGATCGTCTCCGATCAATCTACCAAGTCTGCCTCCGTTTTATCTTCGGCCTTACGCACCGCGTCATGTCATAGTTCTTTCTTTTCTAATTGGTATCACGATGCTTCTCGACTGTAAACAATCCAGAAAACGCAAAAAGCCTGAATCAGGCACAAAATAAGCACCTGTTTCAGGCTTTTTTCGCATCCGATTTATTGAACGTGATTATACCATACCCGTTTTGAAAAGTCCAGCAGTCTGCTTTTTCCTGTAGTCATCCGCCTGAACATATGGTATACTTTTTCTACGGCTATATACCAGAGGGTATGTAGATGGTCATAAAATAAAAGAATTCATAAATGGGTAATGTCCATAGAAAACGTCAAGGAGCAGTGCAAATGTCAGCGGATTGTTTAAAAATTTTGTTCATCGGAAACAGCCACACTTATTATAATGATATGCCGTCGCTCGTAAAACAGAGGTTTGAGGCGGAAGGCTATGATTGTCATGTCACAATGCTTGCCCATCCGGGCTGGTTTCTTGCACAGCATGTGGAAGATCCGGAGGCTAAGTTCAATATTCTTTATGGAGAGTATGATTACGTGGTCTTACAGGAACACGCTCATCCCTTCGGGCCGGAAGAGAAATTCTACGCCGCTGTTCGAATCCTGACCGGATGGATTAAAAAAGCCGGGAGCACCCCGGTCATATATCTAACCTGGGCGAAGAAAAGCGAACCGGAGGCTCAGGACCGGATGACTGCTGCCCATTCCAGGATCGCAGATGAGACCGCTTCCCTACTTGCTCATGTCGGAGATACCTGGTGGAGCTATATGCGCAGCTGGCCGGATCTGGAGATGTATGCGGGTGACGGTGAGCACGCCTCCCCTGCCGGTTCTGATTTTGCAGCGAAGATGATAATGTCTGAGATCCTCCAAGACCTCTCACGAAAGCAAGTGACTGGAAAGCTGGCAGAACAATGAAAAAGCTTGCGGTGTTCTTTCCGGGGATCGGATATACGGTGGACAAACCTCTGCTTCACTATAGCAGAAAACTCGTTGCTGACACAGGCTACGAGGTAAAGCTGCTTCCCTATTCAGGTTTTCCCCAAAAGGTCAAAGGTGATCGGGACAAGATGCTGGAAAGCTACCGGATCGCACTTGCTCAATCCGAAGAAATGCTGTCGGAAATCGATTTCTCCGATTACTACTCGGTTCTGTTTATTGGGAAAAGTATAGGAACGATTGTGGCAGCAGAGATTGCTGCAAAGAATCTCACACCCGTACAAAGTAATTTTATCCTGTATACACCGTTAGAAGACACATTCAAGTTCCCGATTGGAGACGCAATTGTCTTCACCGGCAGCGCAGATCCCTGGGTAAAGAATGGCATCATATCTGATCTGTGCGCAGAAAGAGGAATCACATGCCATGTAATACAGAGCGGGAATCACTCCCTGGAAACAGGAAATGTACAGGATGATATTGAACATCTCAGAAAAATCATGAAGAAGACAGAAAAATACATCCGGCAGATCGGTCAATAGATCTGCCGGATTACTTAAACTTCTTAATAATTCTTCAGGTGAACATTCGGAATCCGCGTAGTATAATGATGTTATCTTCATTATTCGGAGGGGAACATGAAACGAATTGTTTCAATATTGTTGTCCGTGCTTTTGATGCTGGCGCTCTCCGTCACAGCCTTTGCGGAAGGTGAACTCATTCAGACAGAGGATGATGCAACTGAGGCGGCTAAGCGGGAAATAGAAGTCTGGAAAGAGATGGGTCTCCTTTCCCCGGAAGTCTCCTTAGATGGAGACCCTGACAGCATTGTTGAGATTGAACCAAGAACCGGCGATGACTATTGGTATGGAAGAGAATTTTCACATGCGTATGAGGTTCGCTGGTGGATGGCGGCCAAAATTGGTACAGAGTTAGAAGTACCTGCATACGGCTGCAATCTGCGTATCGATGCTGAAACAGGGAAGATTATCCAGGCAGTTATTGAGGCAGCAGCTACAGCGGAGGACGTGCCTGCTTCTGAAAAGGCACTTGAGTTAGAGATGGCAGATCCATCCGATCCGGCTAAAACCGTTGTTGAAACAAAAACTTTTTACTTCTATGATAATTTTGACGATATCTTCCCTGTAGATATGACCGTGGACAGTTTCTGTACACTGCTTGCGGAATACTGGGGGTTCTCAGGGTATACGCTTGGGGAGACTGTTGACGAGGCGTATTTTGATGAGCCTATGGCCCCAGTGGAGCCATCATCTTTACTGAAGGACATGCCCAAGGACACCGCGGTGAATTATTACCTCACGGTTTTCTTTGAAGGCGATCAGGAAGGGGCACCGGTGTATATCTATCTGCAACAGTATCCAGGGTATGTCATGCTGAGTGCCGGAGTCACACACGCAGTCGGCTAAAAATGCCGTTTTTTATCTCGCTTGGTAATTGCACAGTTTGTGCTCTTACCAAGCGATTTTTTGTTGACCATCATGGATGACATCTTGGTTTATTTACCTGCAATGACAGCTAAACCACAGCATCCTGTGCAGTACGATCTTCAGGGACCCGACATCTCTTCCAAGGTATCCTTCTTCTGTCGCAAAGCAGAAGAGCGGCAGATCGGGTAACCTGAA
>CAZMXF010000168.1:0-5873 GCA_964570015.1 uncultured Oscillospiraceae bacterium
GCTCGTGATCTGAGGAGCTGCCGATGAGTATACTGGAAACGCTTGGCCGTCTCGGTCAGACCTCCGGCTTCTACATGCTGTTCAACGACTGGCGTCAGATCCTGATGATCGCGATCGCCTGCGTGCTGCTGTATCTGGGGCTGGTAAAGAAGTTTGAGCCGCTGCTGCTGATCGGTATCGCCTTCGGCATGCTGCTCACGAACCTCCCGGGCTCCAACATGTATCATCCCGAGCTCTGGGACAAATACATCGAAGGCACCGTCCGCCTCACGGACATCGTCCATGAAGGCGGCCTGCTGGATATCCTCTACATCGGCGTCAAGTCCGGTCTGTATCCCTCCCTGATCTTCATGGGCGTGGGTGCGATGACCGACTTCGGCCCGCTGCTGGCCAACCCGAAGAGCCTGCTCCTCGGCGCTGCCGCGCAGTTCGGCATCTTCGCCGCCTTCCTGATGGCGATCGGCATCTTCGGTTTTGCGCCGAACGTGGCCGCCTCCATCGGCATCATCGGCGGTGCGGACGGCCCGACGGCCATCTGGCTGACGAGTAAGCTGGCGCCGGATTATCTGGCCCCGATTGCCATCGCAGCGTATTCGTACATGGCGCTGATCCCGCTGATCCAGCCGCCGGTGATGCGCCTGCTGACCACAAAGGAAGAGCGCGAGATCAAGATGGAGCAGCTCCGTCCGGTCTCAAAGAAACAGAAGGTTCTCTTCCCGATCATCGTGACGATCTTCGTCTGTCTGCTGCTCCCCTCGGTGGCTCCGCTGCTGGGCTGCCTGATGCTGGGCAACCTGTTCAAGGAATGCGGCCTGACCGATCGTCTGAGCGACACGGCGCAGAACGCCCTGATGAACATCGTGACGATCTTCCTGTCCACGTCCGTCGGTGCGACGGCGGTGTACTACCGCTTCCTCACACCGCAGACCCTGTTCATCATCGTGCTCGGCCTGATTGCGTTTGAGTTTGCCACCGTCGGCGGCCTGCTGCTGGGCAAGGTCATGTGCAAGCTCTCGGGCGGCAAGATTAACCCCCTGATCGGTTCCGCCGGTGTGTCCGCGGTTCCGATGGCGGCGCGTGTCTCCCAGCTGGAAGGCGCGAGAGCCAATCCGTCCAACTTCCTTCTGATGCACGCCATGGGCCCGAACGTGGCCGGCGTCATCGGCTCCGCCGTTGCGGCAGGCTTCCTGCTCGCGGTCTTTGGCGGATAACGTCAGAAGAACACCATAAGGTCAGGTATTCCCCGACTCGGGGAATACCTCGACGGATGGTGTCGTTCTTCCTCTCAAACTCGAATCCGCTCCGCCGGGCTTCGAGTAAAAAGCACCCTGCGCTTCTCCGGAAGAGAAAAGATCCGGAAACTTACAGGGTGCTTTTTGTACTTGTATGAAGAAAAGTGACGGGCCGGCAGAGAACTCTGCCGACCCGCCGGAAAGAAGAGAAAGTGTGTGCGAATTACTTGCCGGACTTGGCGATCTTGTAGATACCGATGGTGAGCATCGGAATGACATAGACAAACAGGAAGCCCCAGCAGATGGTGCCGTAACCCTTGGCAATCAGGCCGGTCAGACCGAAGGTGGAAACCGCGACGCCCATGAGAGTCAGGCCGATGGCGACGACGGGACGGACCCATGTCGGCGTGGACTGGCCGCTCTTTGCGGCGGAGATCTCAATGCGGTCGTCAACAGCCTTGATGAAGCCGGAACCGGTCTCGATCAGGGTGCCGAAGAGGACGATCTCAAAGATGATGAACAGCCAGCGCATGTCGAGCTTCTCGAAGATTGCGGAGACGGCGGTGCTGTCGTGGGTGGCTCTGAAGACGGCCTCGGGGAGTGCGCCGCCCATGGCGAGCAGGAGCAGGAAGGCCGGGACGACACCGATGATACCGGCGAGCAGGCCGCAGGTGACAGCCTGTTTGCGGGTCTCGCACTCACGCACGGTGTAGAGGATGGCCGGAACAATACCGAGGTTGTAGAAGGAGTACTTGAAGCCGTCGACAATGGCGCTGATCACGCTCATGCCGCCAATGGAGAAGGCTACAGTCTCGCCGGTTGCGTCGACGACGTCCTTGGCATACTCGCCGGTGCCGGCGCCGAAAGCCTCGCTGATCATCGGGCCGAACTTGACAAAGCAGAGGACCATGAACACCGCATACACGGCATACAGCACATAGGACCAGAAGGACAGAACCTTCTCAATGGTCTCGGTGCCTCTGAGGATCAGGTAGATGATACCGACGGACAGAATGATCACGCCGATCCAGCCGGTCCAGCCGGTCAGATCCGAGATCATGCTGCTGGCGGTCGCATTGATAACACCCAGCACGATGAGCATCAGGATGATGTAGCAGACCTCGTACAGATAGCCCACGGGTCCGAGCAGCTTCTGGCTCATGTTGTTGTAGTCGAAGACCTGGAAGCAGCGGCAGAATTCAAAGGTGGCAGCAGCCACGACGGCCCAGACGAGGGTCGTGACAATCATACCGATGATGCCGGCGCCCATGCCGTGGACACCGAAGTACTGTGCGATTTCGTTACCGGTGCCGTAGCCACCGCCGATAACGACGGACTGGAACAGAAAACCGGGTACCAGATAACGAAACAGTCCGAATTTTTTCTTTTCCATAGGTTTTATCCTCCTTTTCTATTTGCAAAACCACAGAGTGGTTATTGCTAAAAATTAAGTGCCGGGCTGCTCTGCGCGGGTCAGGGCGGCAATCAACCGGGGAAGATTCCGCAGGACGGGGACGCAGAGCCGGACAGAACGCTCGTCCAGTCCGTCAAAATCAAGCCCGGAAATAGCAAGTACACCCGCGTCGATGAGAAGCTGCTGGAGATTTCCGTCCGACTGCAGCATGAGCGTGCAGATCGGGACTCTTGCATCTGTTTTCAGCATGCGGATCCGCGTACCGATCGTTTCTGAGATCTGACGCTTGGCATTGCTGAAGTCATCTGCATGCGAGGTCGGAAAGTCCGGATCGGTCAGGGCAGCCGCACAGGCACGACGCTGAATATCGCTGAGCACGTAGGGGTTGCTGCACTGGCGGAGCATTGCCGTGAGCTTTGGCTGCAGCACCAGATAACCTGCACGCAGATTCGCCAGCCCGAAGCCCTTAGAGAAGGTCCGGATGATGATCAGGTTGTCATAACGGTCCATGAGGGTCATGGCGCTTTCTTCACGCGGAAGGAAATCGCCGTAGGCTTCGTCCACAACACAGTAGGCACCGGCTGCCACAGCCGCGCGGCAGAGCCGTTCCACATCCGCGAGCGACATGGTCTGACCGGTTGGATTGTTCGGACGGTCCACATAGAAGAAGGCCGTCTTCTCCGTCAGCAGCGGGAGCAGATCCTCCGCCGCAGCCCGGCCGTTTTCCTTCATGCGCATGGGTACACCCCGATAGGTCAGCCCAAAGCGGCGCACACTCTCGACCATATCGGTGAAGGTCGGGAGAAAGCCGATCACTTCATCCCGGACACCCTGGGCGAAGAGATTGTTGAGGCAATAGATCCCGGAGACACTCCCGTCGGAGAAAAAGAGCATGTCCTCCGTCAGCGTTGCCTGATTCCGCCAGAAGTTCCGTACGCTGTCATAGAGACAGGTGTCATGGGGATAGTCCTGGAGATGCCGGAGATCAATGTTCTGCAGGGAGACGCCCGCTGCAGGCGGATAGCCGTAAGGATTGACTCCCATGGTGCAGTCCAGCAGGCGCTCCGGATCCGGAGGTACCGCTACGGCATAGCTCTTTGCGGGAACAGTGAGCGGAATCCGAAAAGGATAGTCCATCTCGTCACCAACCTGCCCGGAACGACAGTACGCTGTCGTCGATTTTTCCGGCACGGAAGTCGGCCATGGCCTCGTCAATAATGGCAAAAGCCTTCTTCAGCTGTTCCCCGGTAATGACGAGAGGCGGCTGAATACGCAGGACGTTAGCGCCGAGGGAGATGACGAGCAGACCCTTTTCATAGCAGCGGAAGAGAACTTTGAAGGTGGCATCGGGATCGGGGATCTTTGTCCCGTCCTCGAGGGTTCTGCATACACCGATGCCCATGGACATGCCGATGCCGCGCACAAACTGAACGAGGTCCGGGTTCTTTTCTTTCAGCGCCTCTGCCTCGGCCCAGAGGGTATTGATATTATCCTGCAGATGCTGCCGGAAGTCCGGTGAGCGGTAGAGATCAAAGGCCGCGATGCCGCCGGCGCAGGCTGCCGCATTCCCACCGAGCGTGAAGAGGTGAGCCGGTGCCGGCAGGCAGTCCATGATTTCATCTCTGGCCATGAAAGCACCGAGGGTCAGGCTGCCGCCGATGGACTTGCCCATGATGATGCCGTCGGGGACAATGTCGTAATGCTCGATGGAGAAGAACTTGCCGGTGCGGTAGAAAGCCTGCTGGACCTCCTCACTGATAAAGAGGATGCCGTGCTTTCTGCAGAGCTCGTATAGCTTCTTCATGAAGATCGGGTGGGCTGGGAGAATACCCGCGTCACCCTGGATCGGTTCAATCACGACGGCGGCGACTTCGTTGGCCGGCAGCCAGGTGGAAAAAGCAGTCTCGATGGCAGAGACACAGTCTCTCTCGCAGACATCATCCGGCACGTCGTTCCCAAAGAACGGGAAGGCGTAGATCTCCGGAAGGAAGGGGCCCATTTTCTCATGCATCTTGGTGGAGCAGGTGGTCATTGTGGAGGAGCCGTAGGTGTTGCCGTGATAGCCGTTGATGAAAACAATGATTTTCTGACGGCCGGTGTAGGCGCGGGCAAACTTCACCGCGGCGTCATTGCCGTCGGAGCCGCAGTTTCCGAAGGCAATCTTGGCTTTCACGCCGCCGGGGAACACGGAGGTGAGACGCTCAGCATACTCTACGGTACGTTCATTGTAGGTATAGGCGATGGCAAACTGCGAAAAGCGGTCCAGCTGTGCCTTGATGGCATCGGTCACAACCGGATTGTTGCTGCCCATGTTCAGAGAAGACGCGCTGGAGAGGAAATCGATGTATTCATTGCCGTCAACATCAGTGATAACAGCGCCACTGGCTTTTTCTATAACCAATGGGAAATAGGCCAACCTGGAACAGGGGGCGATGACGGCCTTGTCGCGTTCGACAATGGCGGTGCTTTTCCGAGTATCCATAAGAAACCTCCGTATAAAAACAAATGATCCGCGAAGAACAAATGAATAGAGAGAAAATACCACAATTTTGATCATTGCGGTCGTTCGCATTTACGCCTGATAAGAGACGAAAAAACAGACGTCTTAAATCGTGAACAGAACTGTTTATGATTAATGACTACAGCGGAAAAAACAGCAGAAACAAGCGTAAAACCGGGAAGGAGACAAAAAAAGAACCGGCCGTGTCAGGCCGGTTCATAGAAATCGTGAGATTGACGTGTTCAATTTTTAAAACATCTGCTTTTGACGGATAGAGGACGGGCTCAGTCTACATGAGCGGCTTTTTCAATGAGAATGTCGAGATACTCCTTGGCGAGAGGCGTCAGGGGGAGGGCTTTGTGCTTGATCCAGCCGGTCTTGCATTTCGGGTAATCCCGGATGGGGAGAAAACGGTAGTCACTCTTAGCATAGAACCCACGATAGATCTCATCGTCCCGGGCATCGATCATGATGGCGTCGGTTTCGGAGACTAAACGCAGTGCCAGCCCGAGATCGCTGACAACATAGCGTCCCCGGTATCCGTCCTCCGAAAGAAAACGGTGTTCCCAGGCATGATCGGTGGGCGTGGCATAGTTCTCGAGATGAGTATACCGGCTCAGTTCCTGCAGCTCGATCTCTTCCTGATCATAATGGTAGAGGGGATTGTTGGGTCCGACAATGGCTCCCAGCTGACGCTGCGCAATCTCATGATATTCCAGATTCTCGC
>CAZMXF010000169.1:0-5839 GCA_964570015.1 uncultured Oscillospiraceae bacterium
GGTACTCCCCCGCCCGATCCCGGTCGATGCCTACGGTCTCCAGCATGTCGCCGGCCTTCTGCCAGGCTTCCTTCTTGGAGCAGTGCTCGTGGAGGAGAATCATCTCACAGATCTGGTCGCCCACAGTCTTCACCGGGTCCAGGGATGTCATCGGATCCTGGAAGATCATGGCGATCTCTTCTCCTCGGATGGCCCGCATTTCCCGGTCGCTCAGCGCGAAGAGATCCTTTCCTTTAAAAAACACCTTGCCGCTCAGCACCTTGGCCGGCGGGTTCGGAAGAATCCGGAGGATACTCAGCGCCGTCGTAGTCTTGCCCGCACCGGTTTCACCCACAAAGCCCAGCGCCTCGCCCTCGCCCACCTGCAGATCGAGATCGTTCACCGCATGGACGCGACGGCTGCCGGAGCGGTATTCCACCGTGAGGCCTTCTATCCTTAAAAAATCATTCATGCGCTCTGTACCTCATTCTTACTGTCTGAGCTTGGGATCCAGCGCGTCCCGGAGTCCGTCGCCCAGCACATTCAGGCTGAAGATGGTGATGGCGATGGCAAGGCCCGGGAACAGGCACATATAGGAGTAGTCGCGGATATAGGTCCGGGCGTTGGAGAGCATGGCACCCCATTCCGGTGTAGGCGGTTCAATGCCGAGGCCGATGAAGCTCAGGCCCGCCGCCGTCAGGATTGCAAAGGCGACGCCCAGTGTGGCCTGTACGATAATGGGAGCCAGGCAGTTCGGCAGGATGTGCTTGCACAGGATCGTGAAATCCCGTGTTCCCACTGCCCTGGCCGCCTCGACAAATTCCTGTTCCTTGATTCCCAGCACCGACGCACGGACAATCCGGGCGTAGGTGGGAATGGACGCGATGCCTGTGGCGATCATCAGGTTCGTGAGGCCGGCGCCCAGCGCCGCCGCAATGGAGATGGCCAGCAGCGTCGCGGGGATGGACATGATCACGTCCATGGCGCGCATGATCAGGTTATCTGTCCAGCCGCCGTAATATCCGGCCACTGCGCCCAGCAGGCCGCCCGCCACCACGGAGATGCTCACCGCGATGAAGCCAACCTTCAGGGAGATGCGGGAGCCGTAGACGACCCGGCTGAAGATGTCGCGGCCGAACTCGTCCGTCCCGAAGATATGCCCTTTGCAGGGGGGCTGATAGGCATTGAGGAAGTCCATCTCGTCATAGGTATACGGGGCGATCTGATCCGCAAAAATGGCAGTCAGCACCAGCACGCACAGCACAAAAAGCCCGAACATGGCAAGCCTGTTTTTCATCAGCCGCTGGAAAGTCTCCCTCGCGAAGCTGTAGCGTTTTTCCTTTTTCTGTTTCATGTTCCGCCCTCCCCTCACTTATACTGCGACTTGATCTTCGGATCAAGGAACGAGTACGCAATGTCGATGAGCAGGTTGATGAGACAGAAAGCCAGGGAGATGAACAGCACGCCACCCTGTACCACGGGGAAATCTCTCTGCTTGATGGCATCCACCATCAGGCGGCCTACGCCGTTGATGGAAAAGATGGTCTCGCAGAGCACCGCGCCGCCCAGGAGGTTGCCGAACTGGATGCCGACCACCGTGACAATAGGGACCAGGGCATTCCGGAGCACGTGATCCAGCGTGATTTTCGTCTCGGTCTGCCCCTTGGCCCGTACCGTGCGGATGTAGTCCTGACGGATGACCTCCAGCATGCTGGAGCGGGTCATGCGGGCAAAAACGGCGATCGACTGGGTGCCCAGGGTGAACGCCGGCAGCACCACATGACGGAAGCTGGTGAGGCCCGAGGGCGGGAACCAGCCCAGCCGCACCGAGAACAGCAGGATCAGCAGCAGACCCAGCCAGAACACGGGCATCGAGATGCCGATCAGGCCCAGGATCATGGTAAAGTTATCGAAGAAGGAATACTGCTTCGTGGCGGAAATGATACCGATCGGGATGCCGATCAGGATGGCGATCGTAATAGCCGCCAGAGACAGCCGGATGGTAGACGGCAGTGCGCTGGTGATCTCCTTCATGACAGGCAGGCCGCTCTTATATGACGTGCCCATGTTGCCTTGAAGGAACAGATCGCGGACATAGCGCAGATAGCGGATGAAGAAGGGATCGTTCAGGCCCATGGACTCCCGCATCGCTTCGACTTCCTCCAGGGAGGCGGACTCACCCACCACGATACGGGCGGGGTCGCCCTTGGTGATGGACATAAGGAAGAAGACGATCAGGGTCACAAGGAGCATTACGGGAATCAGATACAGGATCCTCTTCAGGATGTATTTTATCATTGAGGTTCCTCCGACTGTCAAAGAATCAAGAAAGGTGCGGCATTGTTACATACCGCACCCCTGAGAGAAGCGAATTGATCACTTGACCTTGTAGTAGGCATAGCAGCTGTTGGGATCCATGACCATGGAATCCACATTGCCGCCGATGCCGACAAAGTACTTGCGGACCCAGATGTTGATCCAGGGGCACTCCTCGGCCAGCAGATCCTGAATCTCGCCGTAGACCGCGGCGCGCTCGTCATCGTCAAAGACCACGCGGGACTTCTCCAGCAGTTCGTCGGCCTTGTCGTTGACAAAGCGGGCCCAGTTGTTGCCGCCGTCCACCGCGTTGGAGGAGTGGAAGCAGTTGAACAGAACGGTGTCGGGATCCATGGTGCCGCTGCCCCAGCCGACGATGAACAGCTCGGAATTGCCCGCATACGCTTCAGCGCACATGGTGGCAAACTCCATGGTGTTGATCTTGACCTTGATGCCCACCGCCTGCAGCATCTGCTGCGCCACAGTCGCGATGTCGAGGTTCTCCTTCTTCTCATCGACGAGAATGGAGATCTCAAAGCCGTTTTCATAGCCGGCTTCCTTCAGCAGTTCCTTTGCCTTTTCCACATCGTAGACGTGGGAGTCGGTGATTTCCTTATAATACTTCATGTTGGAGCTGATCTCGCTGTAGGCCACTTCCACCGTGTCGCCCTTGATGGCCTTCACGAGTGTGGGGACATCCAGTGCATGGGAGATGGCCTGACGGACGCGGACATCGTCCAGAGGCGCTTTGCTGCAGTTCATGCCCAGGAGCGTCGTGGCACGGGCAGGCTGCTCAAGCAGCTGAAGGCCTTCGGTGTCGCGGACGCGGTTCAGATCGGTGGTCGGGATCTCCAGTGCGATGTCCACATTGCCGCTCTCCAGCTCGATGGTGCGGTTGGTGCTCTCGGGGACCGCTACGACCTGGACCGTGCGGAAGACGGGCTTCTCACCCCAGTAATCTTCGTTCCGTTCAAGGACCAGCTTCACGCCCTTGTCCCAGACCTGAAGCTTGTAGGGGCCGGTTCCAACGGGCTGGGTACCGGTGTTCTCACCCGCTTCGGTAATGGCCTTCTCGTTGACGATGCCGGTGGAGGCAAAGGTCAGGCCGGCAAGGAAGGGAGCGGAGGGCTTACTGAGCGTGATTGTCACATCATAATCTCCGGTCGCTTCGACGGAGGCAACATCGCGGAAGTAAGAGGCGATCTTGGGAGACTCGGCGCCGCGGGTATAGGTGAAGACAACATCGCTGGCCTTCAGTTCTTCGCCGTTGGTGAACTTCACGCCCTGGCGCAGATGGAAGACATAGGTGACATCGTCGACCTGCTCATAGCTCTCGGCGAGCTTGCCCACAATATTGTGATCCTCGTCCTCATAGACCAGGGTCTCAAAAATATTGTTGAAGATCTGCTGGGAGGATGCATCCGTGGTCTGGGAGGGGTCGAGGGTGGACGCTTCGGCGTTGGCTGCAACGCGAAGGACTTCCTTGTCTTTTTCGGTGCCGGCTGCCTGTGCGGTGATTCCCAGAGAGAGGCACATCACAAGAGCGAGCACGAATGCCAGATAGCGTTTCATGTTTCTTTTTCTCCTTTGTCCTTAGTATATTTTTGCGCTTTGGGGTGAATGAAAACCCGGCCTGCCGCCGCGGTAAACTGCACCGGTCGGAGACATTCGGGCTTTGCCGTGTTTTGCCATGGGGTAATTATACACATTGTCCTGCAAAAGAACAAGGTTTTTTTAAGTTTTTTTATTCACTGTTTTCACCTGCCCTTCCGTCTGGCCGGTTTTCCGTGATCCTGCCTTGTCCTGATGTCTGCGGAAGAAATCCGAACCCCCTGCGTTATCCTCCGTCCTGTTTTCAGGCTGGTTTTTCTTACAGACGGTTTCCCAACAGACGGTTTCCCGCATTGCACGCAGCGGCGCAACGTGGTATACTTTTACCGGTTTCCGGGGAGACAGTTATCTGTCCGAAGGAACAAGCATGACACAAAGCGCTTCCTGCAGAAGCAAATCGGAACAGAACGGAAAGGTCGAAACAACTATGCTGATTATACAGAACGCACATATCCTGCCGATCGTCGGGGACGAGATCGAAAACGGCAGTTTACTCCTCGATCAGGGCAAAATCGCAGCCATCGGAACAAAGTTTCCGGTTCCTCCGGAGGCGGAGGTGATCGACGCGCAGGGCCGTCTCGTCACCCCGGGCTGTATTGACGCACACTGTCATGTCGGGCTGGACAATGAGGCCATGAACTGGGAAGGCGCCGACTTCAACGAGATGGTAGATCCCATCACCCCCCAGATGCGGGCGATTGATTCCATCAACCCGCTGGATGAAGGTCTGGCCGATGCCGTTCAGGGCGGTGTCACCACGGTCTGCACCGGACCGGGCAGCGCCAATGTGGTGGGCGGTACCTTTGCCGTTATCAAGCTGTATGGAAAACGGGTGGACAAGATGATCCTGAAGGATCCCGCCGCGATGAAGTGCGCCTTCGGCGAAAACCCGAAGGGCTGCTACGGGAAAAACGGGAACAAAGCGCCGATGACCCGCATGGGGACTGCGGCGCTACTACGTGAGCTTCTGTTCAAGGCGCGGCGCTACCGGGACGACAAGCTCTCCGGCAAGGAACCTGCTTTCGACATGAAACTGGAGGCCATGCTGCCCGTGATGGCGGGCGAGATCCCGCTGAAGTGCCATTGCCATCGTGCAGACGATATTCTCACCGCCGTTCGCATTGCCAAAGAGTTCGGTCTGCGGGCCACCCTGGATCACTGCACCGACGGCGAGCTGATCGCCGATGAACTGGCCGAGGAAGACTTCCCCGTGTTCATCGGCCCGTCTCTCGGCCATAAGTCCAAGATCGAACTGAAAAACAAAAGCTTCACTACACCCGGTGTTCTGAACCGGGCTGGTCTCACCGTCAGTATCATCACCGATGCTCCGGTGATTCCGCTCCGTTACCTCCCGATGTGCGCCGGGCTGGCCGTGAACTCCGGTCTCGACAAGGCGGAGGCCTGGAAGGCCATTACCATCAATCCGGCTGTCAGTCTCGGCGTAGCGGACCGGGTAGGCAGTCTGGAGCCCGGGAAGGACGCCGATGTGGTGATCTGGACCGCCGATCCTCTCTCCGAGATCGGCGGCGAGGCCTGGTGTACCATCATCGACGGCCGCGTCGTTTACCGCAGAGACTGATAAGTCTTGTCCTGACAATCTATAGTCCTTCGGCAGAAAACAGGCAGCGTGCGTACGCTGCCTGTTTTGACAGAAATCCGTGTATTGTTGAGTCGAGTTAAAGCTTTTCCAGCAGATAGTCGGTGAAAGCTGCGCAGGTTGCTCCGTCTCGGTGGCCGGTCACGACAACGCGTTTTTCCTTCTCCAGGCACAGGGCCAGCGCATCCCCCAGCCGATCGGCCTTGTCCGTCATGGCGATGTGCCGCAGCATCAGCTCAGCCGCCTTCAGGATGCTGGCGGGATTTGCGTAGTCGCCCTCTCCCGCCTCGATCTTCCGCGGCGCCGAGCCGTGGATGGCTTCGAACATGGCGTACT
>CAZMXF010000170.1:0-5834 GCA_964570015.1 uncultured Oscillospiraceae bacterium
GTTCTGATGCCGATGACGTCTTTGCCGTCCCCCTACGGGGTCGGAACCATGGGAAGGGAAGCCTTCCGCTTTGTTGATTTTCTCGCGGCAGCGGGACAGAAATACTGGCAGCTGCTTCCGCTCGGACCCACCGGGTTCGGCGACAGCCCCTATTCCTCCTATTCCAGCTTTGCCGGAAACCCCTATCTGATCGATCTTGATCTGCTGATCGAAGAGGGGCTTCTGACACAGAAAGAAGTGGATGCGGTCGACTGGGGAAAGGAGCCTGCCAGGACGGATTACGGCAAGCTCTATAATGGACGGTATCCGCTTCTGCGCAAGGCTTTTGAGCGTGGCCTGAAACCGCTGCAGGCGGAGTTTGAAGCCTTCTGCAGGGAAAACGAGCGCTGGCTGGACAACTACACCCTCTATACCGCGGTCAAAGCACACTTCGGGATGAAGAGCTGGAACGCATGGCCGGAGGAAGACATCCGCAAGCATCAGCCTGAAGCGGTCCACCGTTACAGAGAGCTGCTGAAGGATGAAGTGGAGTTCTACCGTTTTGTCCAGTTCCTGTTTTTCCGCCAGTGGAAGGCCCTCAAGGCATACGCCCAGGAAAAAGGCGTGCAATTCATCGGAGATATCCCGATCTACGTGGCGATGGATTCGGCAGACATATGGGCAGAGCCCCAGTTCTTCCAGCTGGATTCAGACGGCGTTCCAAAAGAGATCGCCGGCGTCCCGCCCGATCCCTTCACGGCGGACGGACAGCTCTGGGGGAATCCCCTGTACGACTGGGACCGCATGAAGGCGGACGGCTACGGCTGGTGGATCAGAAGGATCGAGGGTGCGACGAAGCTCTTCGACGTGCTGCGCATCGACCACTTCCGCGGGATGGAGAGCTACTGGGCCGTCCCCTACGGCGACAAGACTGCCAAAAACGGCCGCTGGCGTCAGGGACCGGGGATGAGCCTGGTAGGCGTGCTGACCAGCTGGTTCCACGGGACGAGCTTCATCGCCGAGGATCTGGGCTATCTGACTCCGGCGGTTAAGCAGCTGCTGAAGGATTCCGGACTGCCCGGCATGCGGGTAATGGAGTTCGCGTTTGACGCCCACGGCGAGTCGGACTATCTGCCGCATCGCTGCAACGAAAACAGCGTCTGCTACCTCGGTACGCATGACAACGACACGGTGCAGGGCTGGCTCGCGACCACCGGCGAGGAAGACCTGGAGTTTGCACGGCGCTACATGCACATCACGCCGGACGAAGGATGGAATTGGGGCATGATCCGCAGCGGCATGGCCACGTCCTCCGTTCTGTTCGTGGTACAGATGCAGGATCTGCTGGAGCTGGACGGAAGCGCACGGATGAATCTGCCGGGCTCTGATTCCGGGAACTGGCAGTGGCGTATGCTTCCGGGCGCAGCCACAGATGAACTTGCGGCGAAGCTCCGCCTTTATTCCGAGACTTTCCGCCGCACAGAGCCTCTGCCGAAGGAGAAAGCGGAGGAAGAACCCGCCGACGATGAAGCGGAAACGGACGCAGAAAAAACAGAATAATCCCGTACCCGGACATGCAGAAGGAGCGGCGCCCGATGAGGGCACCGCTCCTTTTCATAATCCAAGACTATGCGGCGTCGGCTTTGGTATAGCCGTACTGACCGCGGACTTTTTCGTCGCCCTTGAACATGTCGCGCAGGCCGTAGCTCCGGTATTCATATTCCGTGTCGAAGATATAGGGTTCACCGTCAAACTCGATCTCCACCCAGCCGTGAGGCGTGTAGCCGATAGGGGCATAGACCAGATCGGTGTCATAGGTGCGGTATTCGTATTGTTCGCCGTAGGCCCGGCCGCTGTAGAGCTTTGCGTCATAACCCACAAATCGAGCCAGTTCGTAAAACAGCGCTGCAAAGCAGTAGCAGTTGCCGCTGCCGTATTCCAGCATGCGCCGGGCTTCTTTCACGGCCCAGCCCTCCGCACCGAAGGCATACATGCTGCCGTAACGGTAGGTGAAGTTGTCCACAACATAGTCATACACAATCCGCAGCATCTCTTCGCGGTCCATATGCTTCGGGTCTGTGTTTTCTTCCAGAATCGACCAAAGCTCGCGATCCAGCCATGCGTCGCCGCTGGTGACTTCACCGTTGCGGTTATAGTCCAGACCGCCGACATTGCTGTTTACGGCGGGGACGCCGTCCTCGTCGATGTAATGCAGCCGGACACCGGCAAAGAAGAAACCGGGCTCGTGGATCGGAAGCGCCTCGCTGGAGGTCCAGATTTCCTCGTCCCCCTTGATCTGGTATTCATGAGGGATGACGGCCTCCACAACATCATCGTAATAGTCCCCGGAGGGCGGCACATCAAGAATTGTCCCTATATCTTCCTGGTCAAGATGGCGTTCGGCATCGCGGTGCAGAACGTGGTTCATGATCCGGGCAAAGCGGCCGCGGCTGATGTCCTTTGTGGCGTCCGTCCGGACCAGCGTGCCGCTGGGGATCCAGCCGTTGGCGGCAGCGGTGCAGAAGCAGGGATAATAGGGATTGTCCGGCTCCAGATCCTGAAAGGTGAAATCCCGCACCTCCGAAGCCGGGAAAAAGCGGCAGAGGGTTTCCAGCAGCTCACCGCAGCTTAAGTTTGTGTCGGGATGCAGCCGCGTTCCGGTGAGAATCCCGATGTCTTTCAGATAAGCGGCTGCCGTGAAGCAGGCATCGTCTTCCGGAACATCCACAAAGCTGCCGTTTCCGGTTTCTTCCGTATCCAGCAGCAGATAGAGAATGTTCACAAACTCACGCATGGAGATAGGTCCGTCTACATCGAGGACGGCTTCGGCATCGGTTTCGAGGTAGGGGATATGCTTTTTTGTCTCAAAGGCGGGAATGAGCTTCGCGGTGAAGACCAGATCCCGGTAGACGGGAATCGAGCGGTGTTCCTCCAGCCGCCCGTCGGAATCCAGCCAGCCGAGAAACGTCCATCCCTCCGCGTCTACGGACTCGGGTAGAACGATCGGCTCCCCGTAGTAGACGGTCTCGACAAGGTCCTCCTGACCGGCGACCTGCCAGCGCACCGTCTTCACCTGTCGAACGGGATCGACCGGCATCTCAGGCTTTGGGAGGCGGACCAGCCAGACGAACACAGCGAGAAGCGCAGCCTGGACGAGGATCAGAAAACAGAGCAGCCAGGGAAACCTGCGCTTCGAAGTGGACGCCTCTGAAAGAGAACGCTTCGCCGCGCCCTCCGCGTCGGGATGGAGCGGGGGACGGACCGGTATTTTCTTCCGGGGCTTGTTCCGGTTTCTCAGCGCGCGGCCTTGCCGCTCACGGTGAGACGAATCAATCTGCGATGACATCCTGTACGGTCTCCGAATCGCCGCTCTTCACGGTATAGACCGTGAAGCCGTCATAATGGAGTTCACCGTCTTCGCCGCCGGGAATCAGGCAGCTGGAGACATAGCTGGAGGAGACCGGCTCGCCGATCTCTGCCTGAAGCTCTGACAGGGGTTTGTCCACATAGCCCTTCGCCAGCTCAAAGAGCGCTTCGGAGGGGGAAGGGGAGGTCTCCGTGTCGCGGACCAGACCCGCGTCGGGGAGCGTTGCTACCGGTTCGGCGCTGGGCTCCGGTTCGGGCTCGGTACTTGGAACCGGCGTCTCGACCGGCGCGGAGGATTCAGCCGGGGCCGCGGTTTCCGCAGGGGCGGGCGCAGCGGCGGGGGCAGTGTTGCCGCAGCCAATGAGCAGCAGAGCACAGATCAGAAAAAGACAGGCAAGTATCAGGTTTCTTTTCATTTTGTGTTCACTTCCTGAATTCAGAATACATCGCTGCGATACCCGCGCTGCCAGCGGACGGGATCGTTGCGTTTATAATACATGCGGTAGGAATCAAACTGGGATTCGCCTGCAGTGTCGAAGATGTAGGAGATGCCGTCGAACTTGATTTCCACCCAGGCATAAGGTTTAAAGCCGGCGTGGGCTTCAATACGAGTGCCGTCTTCGGCCTCAAAATATGTCTGTGTGCCGTAGATGCTGCCGCTGATCAGCACCGGCTGGTAGCCGATCATGTAGGCCAGCTCATAGAACAGCGCGGCGTAGCCGTAGCTGCTGGCTTCTCCCTTGTCGAGGATGCGCGTGGCCTCCTTTACGGCCCAGCCCTGTGCTCCGACCGGATAGAGCGTATCGGCGCAGGGAGAGAAGTTTTTGCAGATCCAGTCATAGAGCTGATAGAGCATCTCATCCTGTGTCATGACAGAGGGATCCACGTTTTCCTTCAGAATGTCCCACAGTCTGCGATCGAGGTCCGGGTCACCAGTGGAGAGTTCCCCGTTCATGTTGTAGGTCTGACCGCCCCAGGTAGTATTGCGCAGCGGTGTTCCGTCATCCATGATACAGTGGAGGCGGACACCGGCAAAGAACTGACCGGGCTCATGAACCGGCAGAGGAATGCTTCCGGTCCAGACCTCCTGGTTGTCTTGGCGCACATAGCTGTGCGGGATGACGGCCTCGGCAATGTCCGCGTAATACGGATGCTGGGGGCCAACGTCCAGAATCATGCCCACAGAAGGCTCCGCCGGATGGCTCGCGGAACGGCCGAGGACGCGGTTGACCACATGGGCCAGCAGGCCTCTCGTAACCACGGTGAAGGGTTCCGTCGTTTCACCGGGATCGATCCAGCCGTAGGCGGCGGCAGTACAGTAGACGGCGTAGGCCTCATCCGTCGGCGAAAGGCCGGGAAAGTCAAAAGCCTGATCTGTCGGGGGATAGAAGCGCTCCAGAATCTCGAGCATCTCCTGGAAGCGGAGCACTTCATCCGGATAGAGCTCGTTTCCTTCCAGAATCCCGATGTCTTTCAGTGTGGCGGCGGCCTTGTAGCAGCTGTCTTTCTCGCCGACATCAAGGAAAGTGCCACTGCCTACCAGGTCGATGTTCAGCAGTTTGTAGAGGATCTTCACAAAGTCGCGGATCGTCACCTTGGCGTCCACATCCACCACGCCGTTTCTGTCGGCGCTGAGATAGGTGATGTGCTCTGTCGTCTCCAAAGGCAGGGTATAGCGCGCAATCAGGACAGTGTCTTCAAACGCAGGGAAGGTGCTGCGGGTCTCCGGATTTCCCTCTGCATCCTCCCAGCCGAGGAAGGTGTAGCCTTCGAGTTCCACAGGATCGTGAAGAATCACGGGTGCACCGTAGGGAACGTGCTCTACAATGTCGTCCCGGTTCGGGACAAGATAGCGCAGTTCGATCGAAACCGGAGCAGCGTCCTCAAGTTCCTGGATATGCTGCTCCAGTGCTTCGGTTCGGGCCCGGGCCTCCAAAGCCTCCTGTTCACGGGTATGCTTCTGAAACAGACCGTGGGAGACCAGAAGTGCCTGCAGCCCAAGCAGCGCAAGAAAGGCAACCCAGAAGAAGATCGACCACCAGGGGACTCTACCGAGGGAGGCGAGCAGACGGGAGCCAGAAGGGGCAGCAACCGGATTCTTTCCCTGCCGGGATACTGCGCCGGCGGGACGTTTGGCCCGGGGCGGTGCGTCCGCTCTGCGCCCGCGTGCGGCCCGCTCTTGCCGCTCACGATGCCGGCGCAGATTGGGTTCACTCATGAGCTCGCCTCCTTGTCCGGGAGCAGAAGCGAAAGGTTGCGCTCCACAATCTCCAGAATAACTGCATCGGCGCCGAGGCCGGAAAAGGCCTCTGCGGAATAATCCGTCGAGCGTGAAAACTCTGCTGTGCCGAAGGCTTCGGCCAGATAGGGGTAGAGGGCAATGCCGAAGGAATCACGCCGGCAATAGAGACTGCCGGTTTGGCCCCGGGTAGAAGTGCGGATGGTGATGGCATTCCCCCCGCGGGGATCGGAAGCGGTCTCATAGGTGA
>CAZMXF010000171.1:0-5799 GCA_964570015.1 uncultured Oscillospiraceae bacterium
GAGGGCGTCTGGGTCCAGGCCGAATATGACCGCGGCCAGCTGGTCAAGGACTTCGGCACCGCGATCCACGGCCGCTTCCCGGCAATGCCGATCACCGATCCCCAGACCGGCGAGCTGCTCTTCGACACGGACCACATGCTCATGCCGAAGGACGCAAAGGTCCTTGAGGCCCACGGCATTCATAAGGCATTTATCCGCAGCGTTATGACCTGCGAGGCCCGCACCGGTATCTGCGCCAAGTGCTACGGCATCAACCTGGCCATCGGCCAGCCGGTCAACATGGGCGAAGCGGTCGGCGTCATTGCCGCCCAGTCCATCGGCGAACCCGGTACACAGCTGACGATGCGTACCTTCCACACCGGCGGCGTCGCCGGCGACGACATCACCCAGGGTCTTCCCCGTGTCGAAGAACTGTTCGAGGCACGCAAGCCCAAGAAGATGTCTGTCCTCTCCGAAATCTCCGGTACGGTCACGGTCGAAGAGGCTAAGAAGGGCGTCATGTACTCCCTCACGGTCGTGAACGAGGCCGAGGGCGAAACCAAGGTCTATATGGTACCGCACAATGCCGGTATCCAGGTCCACAGCGGCGACCATGTCGATCGCGGCCAGGCGCTGACTTCCGGTGCGCTGAATCCGCATGACGTGCTTCGGATCCGCGGTATCAACGACGACGAGTTCGGCCGTCAGGGTGTCCGCAGCTACATCACCAGCGAGGTACAGAAGGTGTACCGTCAGCAGGGCGTCGACATCAACGACAAGCACATCGAAGTCATTGTGCGTCAGATGATGCGCAAGGGCCGCGTTGAAGAAGCGGGCAGCACCGATCTGCTCAGCGGTGCGACGGTGGACATCTCCATCGTAAAGGATGCCAACCGCAAGATCCGTGAGCGCATTGCAAACGGTGAAGAGGGTCTTACCGAAGCCACCTACACCCAGCTGCTCATGGGTATCACGAAGGCCTCTCTGGCCACGGACAGCTTCCTGTCCGCCGCCTCCTTCCAGGAGACCACCCGCGTCCTCACCGACGCCGCCATCAAGGGCAAGGTGGACCACCTGGTCGGCCTGAAGGAGAACGTCATCATCGGCAAGCTGATCCCCGCGGGCTCCGGCCTGTCTGTCTACCGCGACTTCAAGGAAGAGACCGACGAGACCATCGCTTCCGAGGCGGAGGAATATGTCGACCTGACCAAGCTGGTCAACAAGACCAACGCGCTCTGAGCCGCGTACCCGACAACCGCATAAAATACAGCAGCCCCGTGAGTGAAATTCACTCACGGGGCTGTCGTTCGTCCGAATGAAACAGGCAGTTGCCGATCAGTCGGGATCACTGTATTTTTCAAACACCGGCTCGATGAGAAAACTGGAGAGCCAGGAAGCGAGACCGGGGACAAAGAAAACAAAAAAGTAGTTTTGGGAAAAGGCGGCGATCCCGAGACCCAGCAGCAGCGCCATGGAAGCGGAGCGCAGAATATTCCCGAGGGCGAGACGCAGCGCGGTCCGGTTCAGATCGGCAAAGCCGAAGGTAAAGCGGGAGAGCAGCGGGAAGACCCAGCTCAGAATACAGAGCAGGAGATATAACAAAAGCAGAAAGATCACACTCCAGGCCGTGACCACCTGTCCGTCCGGTGCAGAGTCGACGAGTCCGCGATAGAGAAGAACAGGCAAACCCGCGAGTGCCCCCCAGAGAAGCGTCGTCAGGCAGGCGGTCTTCAGCTCTCGCCGGAAGGTGCCGAAGAAGCGGGAGAAAACGGCATCATCTTTTCGCCTCATGACATGCACGGCCGCATCATAGAGCGCGGTTGAGGCAGCGCCCGTGGTGACGAGAGGGACGGAGCAGAGTACCCAGAGCAGACTCAGCATAACGATATCTCCGACCCAGCCGAAAAAGCGCCAGATCCCGGTTTCGGAATTGAAGAACCGACGGACCATCAGGCGAGAAGCTGAGGAACCAGCTCTGCAAGTTTATCTGCCAGCTGGCGGTGTCCTTTACGGGTGAGGTGCATACAGTCGAGCTTATTGAACTCGGCAATGCCCTCGGCATCGAGAAAAGCGCAGTGCTGGTTTTCTGCCACCGGACGGAGATATTTCGCGAGCTCCCGTGATTTCTGCGGGCAGCCGTAGCCCATGGCGTCGCCTTCCGGTCGGAGATAGAGGCCGTCCCCGATGTGCGGCGGGCAGATGATCAGAATATTGGGAATTCCGCCACGCCAGGCCATGACGGTTTTTGCCTTCATGATGAGGCGCTCCATGCCCATGGAGATGCATGCGGCACTCATGCCGAGACGTTCCTTGGTGTCATTGGTGCCGAGCATGATGATCAGCAGATCCACCGGCTCATGGCTCATGAGGGTGGAATAGATGACGTCCAGGCCGGACATGCACTCGTGAAGCGGGTCGGAAAAGACGGAGGTACGGCCGGAGAGGCCCTCCTCAATCACCAGACAGTCCTTGCCGAGCGCCTGCTGCAGCAGGCAGGTCCAGCGCTCGTCCTCGTTAAAGCGGTCGCCTCCGTCGGCACAGTCGGCGGGATCAGCGCAGTAACCGTGGGTATTGGAATCTCCAAAGCATACGATATGTTTCTTCATAATCAGACCTCCGGAAGTGAGGCCGCGACGGCCGACTGACCGACACGGCGGAACTTTTCGTCGGGAAGCGCGAGACGGAGCTTCGCCGCGAGCGAAGGATATTCGTCTGCGAGAACAGCCTTACAGGTATCCAACAGGACGTCACCGCCTTTGCCGGACATGACGCGGCCGAGCAGGAGCAGATTCTCGCAGCCGTAAAGGGCGTAGTAATACGCCAGGGTGTGAGCCAGGCAGCAGCCGAGGCTGCGGTAGATAGCGGCAGCACGCTCATCGCCGGTCTCCATCAGCTTCTGCACGACCTTGAGCTTTTCAGCGGGGGAGAGAGATTCATCCAGCTCGATTCCGGCGGCAGGGGCCAGCTTGATGATGCCGTCCTGGGAGAAATACTTGACGCCGCAGCCGATATCGCCGCTCCACTCATCCCGCATGGCATCCGGGTTGGCGTCCACCGGGACAAAGGCGAGCTCGTTCAGCCAGCCGGTGATTCTGCCCTTCGGATCGACAAAGCCGGCGGCTTCACTGGTACCCATAGCGATGCCGAGAACGTTGTTTGTTTCAAGACTCATGGCACCGGCCAGCGCGGTGACATCCCCGTCGTTGATGACGGAGTAGGGAATGTCGCCGAAGGTATCCGTGATGGCGCGGATATAGATGTCCTTGACCTTTTTCTCAAAGAGATCCTGCGGAACCTGGAGAAAGAGAGAGGCGTTCATGGTGCGATTGTTGATGTAGATGCCGGCGGAGGAGACGCCGACAGCGTCTACCCGCGGCAGATGCTCCGCGGCAGACTTCAGTGCGGAGACGATGCCGTTGTAGTGGTAATCCGGGTCAGCCGTGGTCTTCGGAAACCATACAACTTCTTCGGAATAGACCGGCTCCCCATCGATGACGGCAGAGACCTTCCGGTCGCTGCCGCCGGCGTCAAAGCCGATCCGGCAGCCGCTCAGATGACCGCCGACCGCCTTCGGCTCGTCGTGCGGCGCGGGGAGCTGTTCCGTCGGGAGCACTTCAAAAGGATGCTCAAAGACTTTTGACATGAAATCGGCGTCAAAGGCCTGCTGGCCGCCTTCGCGATAGGCCGCCTTCAGATAGTCGCAGATCCCGTCATCGCCGCAGACCAGGACGCGAAAGCCGCCCTTCATCCAGAGAATGGTCTTTACGAGGCGCTCAATATAATACCTGTCGGCATCTGCCATCTCTGGCGTGCCGTGAATGAAGGTGCTGACCGAGGCCATCTGCCCGCCGGCGCGTTCAACAGCGATCCCGATCGGCTTCCTGGCCTCGGCGAGAAACGCTTCGTTAAATCGCTGCAGCGGGAAAAAACCCGGATCCAGCTCAGGGCTGTTTTTTAATCTGACTTCAATTCCATATCGATTCATCTGGAGTCCCTCCCGGTTCTGTAGTTGAATGCATTATAGCATCTTCGAATGCATCTGTCATCCACTTTTGAACAAAAATTTCAAAAAATATTTTTGTTGAAATTTTCTTTCAAAGCTGATACACTGTAAAAAACACAAAGCATTCGATGAAGGATCGACAATACAATATAAAAAAGGAGAGGAAAAAGTGATGGACGAGAGCACAAAGAGCAAACTGTTCGAGAGCAGAACATGGATCCGGGAGGAGCTGGAACGCTGTATCGGATTCTGGCTGAACAACGGCATGGATCCCGTCAACGGCGGCGTCTATACCTGCCTGGACCGGGAGGGAAAGGTCTTTTCCACGGATAAGAGCGTCTGGATGCAGGGGCGCTGCGGCTGGATCTTCTCCTGGCTGTGCCATCTGTACGGCGTAAAGGACGAGTGGCTGAAGGCAGCGAAGAGTTGTCTGGACTTTATGGAGGCGCATTGCATCAACCGTGAAGCGGGCGACCGCATGTATTTCACCGTGACAGCGGACGGCAAGCCTCTGCGCCAGCGGAGGTACTGCTTCTCCGAAGCGTTCTATGCCATGGCGAATGCCGAGTACTACGGGATTACGGGCGATCGGGACTGCCTTCTGCGGGCCCGCAGAGCCTATGACCTCTATTGGAATCTCAACCACGGTATGCCGGATCCCACCGGTCTCGGGCCCAAAACCATCCCGGAAACCCGAAGCGGCAGGGCCTTCGGCATCCCGATGATCTACCTGAACGTGACCTCGGTGCTGATGCGGGTGGATCCGGAACAGAAGGCGCTGTACGAAGAGCGCGCGGCCTCCTGTGTGGAGGATATCTTCCGCTATCATGTGAAGGACGAACTGGGCTGTGTTCTGGAGAACGTGGGGCCGGACGGAGAAGCGCGTCTGGACTTTACGGAAGGGCGGATCGTGAACCCCGGCCACGACATTGAGGGCGTATGGTTCCTTCTGGAACATGCCAAACGGACGGGCGACGGAGCGCTGGTCGGGAAGGCCGAAACAATCTTCAACCGGGCCATCAACGCCGGATGGGATAAGGAATACGGCGGGCTTCTGTACTTCATCGACTGCCTCGGCAGACCGCCCGAGGCCTATGAGCACGACATGAAGCTCTGGTGGCCGCATGATGAGATCCTGATCTCCTCGCTGATGCTCTACCGGGATACCGGGAAAGAGGAATATCTCGACTGGTTCTTCCGGACACTGGAGTATTGCCAGAACTTCTTCTCCGATCCGGAATACGGCGAGTGGTATGGCTACCTCCGCCGCGACGGGAAACCGACGGAACCTCCCTGCAAGGGTTCCACCTTCAAGGGACCATTCCATCTGCCGCGAATGCTGAGCATGGTGGACAAAATGCTGGGAGAGCTTCCGGAGCTGCAGTAAGGAGGGAGCCGGATGCCGCTGAGCAGTATCGATGTTATTGACAGGATCAGCAGAGAATACTATGACCTGACGACAGCGGAGAAAAAGACTGCCGACTATGTCCTGCGCCATCCGAGAGAGAGTCAGTTCCTTTCGATCGCGGAACTCGCGGAAGAGAGCGGCGTGGCGGAAGCGACGGTGTCACGTTTCTGCCGGAGGCTTGGATATAAGGGCTACAACGCCTTCAAGCTGGCGATTGCCAATTCCACTGCACGGCAGCGCTCCGGAACGGAGGACATCTCCGGGCAGATCGAGCTGTCCGACAGTCTGGAGGACATGTGCCGCAAGCTGTATTCCGCGGATATGGCGGCGGTGACGGAAACACTGAATCTCATCAATCCCGATCAGATCCGGACGGCTGTCCGGCTCCTGGCCAACGCGGATAAAGTCC
>CAZMXF010000172.1:0-5767 GCA_964570015.1 uncultured Oscillospiraceae bacterium
TGCGGGCACTGAATCTGCGGATGACGGAAAACGCCGTGCAGCAGCGGGTGAACGGAATATTGGAAGAAATGGTGGCGACGATGCCCGAGTCCGAGGTCTACGACGGAAACGGAGGCTACCTGACGAGCTTTACGGACGCGATCTATACGGAAGCGCTGAATCAGGCGCTGCAGGATACCGATGCGCTCTGCTCGGATACCCAGCTGCTGATCCAGCTGAAGTACATGGACGGAACGTGGAAAATCGTCACGGACCGCAATCTGATGACCGCCCTGATCGGCGGAGAGAACTAAGGGAAGGAGGAGCCGAACCGCTATGAGAGAATATGATCTGGAAGAGATCCTCGCGGAATATGCAGAGAAAAACCTGGAGACGGCTCAGCCTGAAGAAGAGACAGCCCCGCCGGAAGAAGAACTCACGGAGACGGCAGACCAGCTCCCCGATGAGGAAGAGAGTGTGCTGACGGAAGAAAACGAAGAAGATATCCAGGAAACCTACGAGGCGGGATCTGCCGAAGAGGCCGGAGAAGATCCGGATGCACAGCTGACGAGGGTCTTTAAGGCACCAAAGCCGGAAAAGACCGAGAGCAGACAGGAGCACAGAGACGCCGGAAACTGGCGGGAGACCGCACCGCAGCAGGAAAAAGAATCGAAGAAAAAGCGGCGGAAAAAGCCGAAAAAAGAGAGCTTCGGCAAGAAGCTCGGATTCGGGATGCTGAGCCTGATCTTTATGATAGTCTCCCTCGGCGTACTTGCCTGGACGCTGCAGAACGTGCATCCGGACACTACGAAGACGACAGAATCCGCCCGGAGTCTCGGCAATACCAACCTTGTCTCACGGCTGGACACCGGACTTAACAACGCGAAGGCCAACGCGCTGAGCGATATTGCCTATATTCCGAAGCACTATACCATCCCCGAGGGGGAGACCGTGGCGCCCAGACCCCAGGAAGCCAACTTCGGAAGCGTGACGCCGGAGAACGCGGCCAACGTGATGGACGTGATCCAGCTGGCGAGAGATTCCGGCCTGCTGGAAGGGCAGGACGTGATCTTCAATCCGAATCTGAACTTTGAACCGAATACAAACATCCAGTACTATTATGATGAGACGATCCTGACGATCATCTGGAAGGAACTGATCGACGGCAACACCGTCACCTGCTGTGAAGTCAAGGTGGCGGACGCAAGCCAGTTCCGACGCAAGCTGGTGGATGACACCTTCGGTTCGCCGAGAAAGCTCTTTGCCACGTCGATCGCAGCGAGTGTCAATTCCGTGGTGGCGATGAATGCGGACTTCTACATGTTCCGCGACTTCGGTATCGTGGTGTATGACCGGGAGCTGTACCGCTTCTCGGAGGACACCTATACCGGTATGTACAAGAAATACAACTGTACGGACACGATGTTTGTCACCGAGGAAGGCGACTTCATTTTCTGGCACCGGCTGCAGGAAGCATCACCGGATCAGATGCGGGCCTTCATCGAAGAGAACAACATTCTCTTCTCCATCGCCTTCGGACCGATCCTGGTGGAAAACGGGAGCCTCACCCCCTGCGACTGGTATCCTGCCGGCGAGATCGACCGGGGCTACTCCCGCGCCGGCATCGGGCAGAAGGACCACCTGCATTACTTCTACATGTCTTTGAACCATTCCGCGCAGAGAGAAGCACGCTGGACGGTCAACACCTTCGGCGAGCGGATGTATGAGCGCGGACTTCAGCAGGCTTACTGCCTGGACGGCGGCCAGACCAGCGAGATCGTATGGCGCGGAGCCCCGTTCAACTACATCGACTTCGGCGGAGAACGGGAAGTCAGCGACATCATGTACTTTGCCACCGCCATTCCGGAATCGGGAGGAACGCCATGAACGAAATAGCTGTATTCACGGGCAGCCTGACGATCTACTGGAGCGCAATCATCATCTGCCTCGGCATCGCGGCAGGCCTTTGCCTGACGCTGGCGTTGTATCCGATGGACCACCGCCACAACACCGCGGTCTGGGTCTGGTTTCCGATCACAACGATACTGAGCGTGCTGCTCTCCCGACTCATCCACTGGTACAGTCACATCGAACAGTATGGTTCACTGCTGGAGGCGATGACAGACTACAGCACGGGTGGGTACTGTGTGCAGGGCATCATCCTCGGTGCGGTGTTTGCGGCACTGCTGGTGAAGCTGATCCGCCTCGCCCCGACAGCCGGAGAGCTGCTGGACGCGGCGGCACCGGGCCTGGCTCTGTGCCTGGCTTTGATCCGCCTCAGCTCCCTGTTCAATACCAACTGCCGCGGCAGAATCGTCATCACGAACAGGCTCTATCAACAACTGCCCTATGCGATCTCATGGACGGATGCCGCGGGGAACGTGGAATACCGGCTGGCGACATTCTTCCTGGAGTTTCTTGCGCTGCTGATGATCACGGTGATTCTCTGCTCATTCTTCTTCCGCCATCGCTCGGAAGCTCTCTGGGACGGCTGGCGCAATGAGGGAAACGTTATGTGGCTGTTTCTGGTCCTGCTCGGACTGGTGGAGTTCATCGCGGATTCAACCCGGTATGACTCAGCGCTGATGCACTTTTTCCTGATCAAGAGGCTGAATCCCTATGCATCGTTTATTTCTATCACACAGATTTTCACGGCGGTGTGCTTTCTGGTGTATTTCATCCGGTATATGCGCATCTCCGTCAAGACCAACGGCTGGCGCTGGTATCACTTCCTGGCGATCTTGGTCTTCCTCGCATGCTTTGTGGGGGCAGGCTACTTCGGAGAATACAAAGTGCAGCGCACGGCCCTGTATGTCCGCTGCTATCTCTGGCAGGGAGGCTCACTCCTGCTGCTCTGTCTGACGGTAATCCTGATCTACCGCACCTGCGTGGCAAAGGATTACGACTTCGAGGACGAGGAATAAGCGCTCTCCGGAAGCAGGTAAGTCTCCGGTACTGCGGTACGGAAAAGCGGCGCAAAAAGAAAGAAGGGAAACGGATGCCGGTCTCATATCTGAGCAAAAAACTCAGCCCGTATGTGCGCGTCGCGGCGATTATCGTGGTGGCAGCGCTGATGGTGTTTGCCGGGCTCCGGTTCTATTCCTGGCGCTCCTACGGTGCTCGCAGTCGCCTGATCACGCTGGTGAATCCGTGGAACCCGGTCTCGGAGACCGGATTTTCCGCCAGGCTCGTAGAGGCGGAAAACGGCATGCGGGTGGACAGAAGCTGTGCCGAGCCGCTGCAGCGCATGCTGGCAGACTGCCGGGCGGCCGGGAGAAATCCGGTTCTCGCCGGAGCCTACCGCAGTGTAGATGAGCAGCTGGTGCTGCATGATGAACGCTTCCAGCAGCTGGTGGACGAAGGGCGGAGCCCCGAAGAGGCGGAGGCGGAGACCTCAAAGGTGATTGCCGCGGCTGGCCGCAGTGAGCATGAGCTGGGCCTGGCGGTGGACATCGTGGATGAGGGATACCGCGCGACAGACGAGAGACAGGCGGAGACGCCGACGGCGCAGTGGCTGGAGGAGAATGCCTGGAAGTACGGCTTTATCCAGCGTTATCCGCCTGAAACCGAGGAAATCACCGGCTTCGGCTGGCACCCTTGGCACTATCGCTATGTCGGGGATGGGATCGCAGAAAGCATCCATTCTTTGGGGATCACCCTGGAGGAGTATCTCTCCCTCTTTTACAGCGACGAGGCTCAGGTGGTCTACGACGGCGGCTGACAATAGACCGATCAACTGATTCCCCGTTCGGGTTTACCCGGACGGGGTTTTGCATCAGGAAGTCAAGCGGGTGATTGACGAAAACAGGAATTCTGTTATAATAGCAAAGTTAGAACAACAAGCCTGAAAGGATGATCAATTAAAATGGCAGAATGCAGTCATGATTGCTCAAACTGCAGTTCCAACTGCTCTGAGCGTAAGCCGGAGAGCTTTCTGAAAGAACTGAACCCCTATTCCAGCGTAAAAAAGGTCATTGCTGTGGTGAGCGGTAAGGGCGGCGTCGGCAAGAGCCTCGTCACCAGTCTTCTCGCTTCCGAGATGCAGCGCCGTGGCCACAGCTGCGCTGTGCTTGACGCGGACATCACGGGCCCCTCGATTCCGAAGTCCTTTGGCATTCATGAGCATGCGACCGGCACGGAGCAGTACCTGATCCCGGTGACCACGCAAACCGGTCTTCAGGTCATGTCCATCAATCTGATCCTTGAGAACGAGACGGAACCGGTGGTCTGGCGCGGACCAGTCATCGCGGGTGCAGTGACACAGTTCTGGACAGACGTGCTCTGGAGAGACGTGGATTACATGTTCGTGGATATGCCTCCCGGAACCGGCGACGTGCCGCTGACGGTCTTCCAGTCCCTGCCCATCAACGGCATCGTCATCGTGACGACGCCCCAGGATCTGGTCGGCATGATCGTGGCGAAAGCCGTGAAAATGGCGGAAATGATGAATGTGCCGGTGCTCGGTCTCGTGGAAAACATGAGCTACTTCACCTGCCCGGACTGCGGGAAGAAGCATGAGATCTTCGGCGCCAGCCAGGCGGACAGCGTGGCGAAGGAATTCGACATCGCCCACGTGGCCCGTCTGCCCATTGACCCTGATCTCACTACTATGGTGGATGAAGGAAAAGTGGAGCAGGTGAGCGGGGAATATGTTTCCGCACTAGTCGACAGCCTGGAGAAGGAGCTCCCGCTGGAGGCAGAGAGCTGAGATGAGAGTAGCGGTTGCGTATCAGGACGGAGAGATCTACGGCCACTTCGGTCACTGTCCGATGTTTGCGGTGTATGAGTACGGAGAATACGTCAGCGACTGCACCAAGAAGCTGGTGGACAGTTCCGCACGCTCCGGCCATCAGCAGATGGCGGACCTGATGAAGGAGCTGGATGTGGACGCAGTCATCGTCGGAAATATGGGCGGGGAAGGAAAAGCCGCCCTGCTCAGCTACGGGATCGTACCGATCGTCGGTTACAGCGGGGACGCGGACACGGCGTCGGATCTCCTGGTCACGGGTCAGCTCCCGACAAGCCCGGCCGACGGCGGGTGCGGCGGCTGCAGCGGAAGCTGCGGGGGCGGCTGCGGTGGTCATGAGGAAGGCTGCGGCTGCGGCACCGAAGGGGGCTGCTCCTGCGGCTGCTAACAACAGAACAGGAAGAAGCAAACAGAGAACAAGGCAGAAAAAGACATTAAAAAACAGGACCGCACAGCGGTTCAGAAATCAGGAGGAAACATCATGCTGGAAGAATTGAAACAACAGGTTCTGGAAGCGAATCTCCTGCTTCCGAAGTACGGTCTTGTGACCTTCACCTGGGGCAATGTCTCCGGGATCGACCGCACGAGCGGTCTGGTGGTGATCAAGCCCTCCGGCGTCCCCTATGACGGGATGAGCGTGGAGGACATGGTCGTGACCGACCTGGACGGCAAGGTTGTGGAAGGAAAGTGGAAACCGAGCAGCGACACCCCCACCCATGTGGAGCTGTACAAGGCTTTCCCGGACTGCGGGGGGATTGTCCATACCCACTCCCGCTGGGCAACTACGTTTGCACAGGCCGGGAAGGAGATCCCAGCCATGGGCACAACCCAGGGAGACTACTTCTACGGCGCGGTGCCCTGCACCCGTCCCATGACGGACGAGGAGATCAGGGGCGAGTACGAGAAGGAGACCGGCAAGGTCATCATTGAGACGTTTGCAGGGAAAGATCCCGCGGCGGTTCCGGCGGTTCTGGTCTATTCCCACTCCAAAATCCTTACTGCAGAAGATGATTCGAGAATATCTGCTGTAAGCGGTGAAGG
>CAZMXF010000173.1:0-5755 GCA_964570015.1 uncultured Oscillospiraceae bacterium
GCCGTCTTCCATGACTCCTGCATTGAGATACTTGTGGATCAGCGATATAACCTTTCCATCCTTGACCGTTCGCGACAGCACTTCTATAAGCTTGCTGTGATTCACCGTGTCAAAGTATGCTGCGAGGTCCATGCTTACCACATATACATACCCCTCGTCGGCCAGTTGCTGACAGCGCTTCAACGCGTCATGCTGTCCTCTTCCCGGCCGGAATCCAAAGCTATTGTCCGAAAACTGCACCTCATAAAGCGGTGTCAGTTCCTGCGCAATTGCCTGTTGTACCATTCTGTCTACCACCGTCGGTATTCCAAGCTTCCTTACTTTGCCTTTCTCTTCCTTGGGTATTTCTACCCGCCGAACCGGGTTGGGCTTATACGTCCCTTCCCTCAGCTGCCGGACCAGTTCTTCGCCGTTCTCCAAGACCGATCACGATGCTACATTTATGCACATGAAAGAAGACCATATGCGAAACGGGCAGCTCAAGCCCGGATACAATGTGAATGTGGCAACCTCGGAAGAGTTCATTATCGGCAATTATATCAGCGCTGACCGAAACGATGTACATACGCTCATTCCGTTTATGGAATATTTGAAACGGTATCCTATTCTGCGCCTTTGTGTGGATTCCGGGTACGAGAGCGAAGAAAACTACTGTTACTTTGAGAAAAACGAGAGCATAAAACTGTATGTGAAGCCCGGCAACCACGAGCAGAAGAAGACGAAAAAGTACCGTACCGACATCAGCCGACGGGAAAATATGTCTTATGATGCGGAGAAGGATGCCTATACCTGCGCAAACGGTAAAGCGATCACCTACGACTTCACCAAGAAAAGCAAGTCCCAAAGCGGTTTTGAAATGGAAACAGCTGTTTACAGTTGCAAGGATTGTTCTGGCTGTCCTATGAAGGAAAAGTGCATTCGGGCTTGCGGAAGCAAGAAACCGTTGGACGAGAGAAACAAGGTCGTCTATGTATCCAAGCGCTTTGCCAGACAGCGAGAGGAAATGGAACAGCGGATCAGCACCGACGAAGGAAAACTGATTCGGGCGAACCGCAGCATCCAGGCTGAAGGCGTCTTTGCCATGACAAAGGAAGACATGGGCTTTCGGAGATTTCTGCTCCGAAGCTCTGTTAAGGTCAATGGGGAATGGACACTTTTAAGCCTGGCTTACAACGTGCTCAAGCTGCACCATAAGCTTCAAAAGCGCCGCTTGGGAACGGGCCTTGTGATTCCGAAGAAGTTTCCAGCGGGGTTATAGCTTTTTTCCATAACTGAAAACAAAAAACCATCCGGGAGCACCGCATGTTTGCGGTACTCTCTGGATGGTTTTTCACATTACGTCCCTGTCAAGCCTGTTCTGCCACACTTTTTTCCACAATCTGTGCCCTATTAAAGAGGCGTCGCCTCTCTATAGCCTTTTTTGCTATTTTGAGACAACGCCTTACGTTTTCTATGCTTTTGCAAAAGGATTATCGTTCACATCACTGTCAAATACATCTACACCTTCTGCTGCCTTTAGTTTATTTAGAACCGGATATGTGAGAGGTGTGAAAACTGCCTCATAATATCAATCCCAACCGGAAGCATCGTCCCACCCGGAATCGTCATAAGAATCACCCAAGCCGTCACCGCTGGAAAAGTCCCAATCGCCGGAATCCGGATAGTCCGCAAAAGCGCCGTCGTCAAAGGCTTCTGTCCAGACTTCATTGGCTGATTCATCATCATCTCCAAAAGCTTTGTCAAAACTTCCGGAGTCCTGTTCATCAGGTTCCTCGTCCCAGCCGGACAGATCATCCTGGTCGGGATCCTCGTCCCAATCCTCCATAACGTCATCCTCGCTCCCTTTGGACATTTCCATCGCTGTGAGGATAATACTGTCCTTTGTCTCTGCGTCCACGATCTGAGCCCCTACGACCGCGTCCACAATGTAGGTGTAAACGTCCGGATCAATATCGCCGTCGACATTCAGCGCGTCCACAATCTCGTTGATCACCGCCTGCCATGCGGCAACCTGTGCGCGTTCCTCCTCTACCACTCTCAGACTTGTTTGATATTCATTATACGAAATTGATCGGCCTCCATCGGCGACATCCTGCAAATCTGCCGTGGAAGGAACAAAGTCAGAGCTGTCAACAATCCTGAACAGCGCCGAATCGCCGTTTTTCGTTCTGTCAAGCGGAGTTGCGTAATCGCAGTCAAAGGGGTAGAGAATAGAGCCGTTCGGCAGAAACTGCCGGTTCTCGTCCTGCGAAAGCCTACGCATAAAGTTGAGGTATCCGGCACAGAATTCAGTGGAATCCTCATCGCCCTTGATGAATTTCTGTTCGAAGTCTTTTGTGTCGGCAAACATGCCATCTGATATGCTGCAGATTACAGCGTCGAGCGTCTCCCCCTCGTGCAGCCGCCGGAGCACCGTATTGATGCCTTCTCGGATCACATCGCTCTCAAAGGCGTAGGACCCGTCTTCCCCCATGTTCATGGAGGTTTCGCCCGCCTTATTTGCCGCGAGCTCTCCGAGATACAGACAGGCTAGATACCCGGACACATAGTTCGCATCGACAACCTGATTGGGATTCATACCTTTGCGATCTCCTGCTTCCAGATCAAAAAAGGTCACATGTTCCGGCTTGTTCTGATCTACCCGGAAGACAGATGTGGTATAGGCGTTCCGGAGGATATCAGGAGAATACCAATCGCTGATTTGCCCTTCTCCGGCATAGCTGAGCAGATTAAAGCTCTCATAGCGAAACTGGTAGTTATTCTCCACGGAAGTCGCCAAGCCCTCCATAAACCATGTCGGAAACTTGGTCATAGCCATATGTTCAGTCACCGCTTCGAGAGTATTCTGCGTCTTTGTCCCATCCCCGTTATTCTCATTGGAAAGGAGCTTCGTATCCGCTATTCCAGTCATACCGATTCGGTTATAATCGAACATGAACAAATGCATCATCTCATGCACAATGGTGTTTTCCAGATTTGCAAGCATCTTTTCATCTTTAGTAAGCCTGGCCTTGCCGTTTGCGTCAAGAATCGGATCCTCCAGATCATCCATTTGGACAAAAAAGCGAGCGTTAACACCGAGAATATACTGAAATTCGAGGTCTCCTTTCTTATTTTCCAGATTACCGGCGGACACATAGGCTATCGTGTCGTCAGATGCGGTATTATGGCCCAAAACACCGTCATCTTCTTCCTCGTCGAAATAGACATAAAGGCCTATCTGTTCACCGAGCTGATTGTTTTTTGCTGCCTCCTGATATGCGGGGAACCTATTTTGAAGCAGTTCGATTGCCTGGGGCTGCAGCCTGTATTTGATCAGGTCGACAAAATCCGCAAGCTCTTCGAGAACCATCGAGTCCTTCGCTTTCTTCGAGCAATGGATCGACACGATCTCAGGGATCCGGTTCTCAAATGCATCGGGGACGCGCTCTGATTCGACCGGTGCAGGAGGGGTTTCGTCCGCTTTGCTCTGCAGTGCAGCTTTCTGCCCTGAGTCCTCCGCGGACGGTATTTTATCCTCTGCAGGCGCGGGTTCTTCGGTCTCGCCAGTATCTGCCGGTGTGTTTTCTGTGGGTGCGGGCTCCTCCGCCGTTTCTGCGCGGTTCTCGATATCCGCCCAGTCTTTACGATTCGGATTGCGGTAGCTGTCTTCCGGCGCCTGATATTTTTCGGGCATACCGGACACCGGCCGGCTCGGGACTTTGCTCTCCTCCTGCTGAGCTACCGTAACGCTTGTTTTTCCGCTCAGAATATAGGTGATGCCCCTGTCGGCGTCAAAGACGGAAAAAAGCCTGTCCGTCCCGAACAGGGCAAGGACAGCATCGTCAATCCTCAAGATGAAGCTGCCGGAGTTTCCTTCACTCCTGCGCACGGTATACTCTGACGGGACAAAGAAAACGATCACGGGACGGTATGAGCCTCCCCCCGCGAGTCCGCTCACAGGGAGATCCTTCTCATCCATCCAAAGCACGGCAACCTGCCAGCTCACGCCTTCCGCCGAAACCACGGTCGCCTGCGTCGGGAACGGAGCCCCGGGCTGAGGCGCTGCCAGTTCCGTAATCCGCAGATCAGTCAGAACGGTCTTATTCTGACTATGATCCGTATCCATATTAATTTCCAAGGCGTACTCTGCCATTACGCCTGCCGGCATCATAACGGAAACTGCCATCAGCAGCACAATCAAAAGGCAGAAAACTCTTCGCATCTTCATTCTTTTTTTCATGGTAATCCTCTATTCCATTGTTTTCCGGGTATACCTTTTAAAGTAACGACATCCGTTTTTTTCTATTATAGCATAAAATTTCGAAAAATGGTATTCAGGCGTACATTTTTTCGCGGCTTTTTCTTTTTCGAATCAGCGCGAACCTTTCCGCTTATCAAAGCAGAACGGTATCTGTCCGGAGTTTTCCCTTATGAAGCGTGTTGATGCCCAAAGTAAGGATAAGCAGGATCTGATCGGTCATTCCTCAGAAGAGCAACTGAAGTTTTATCAGAATGTAGAAATTGCTAATCTGAAGAGAATAACCGACCTCATTTAGTTCCATCTCTATTGCTCCCTCAACCATTTTATCAGCTAATGTCACTTTTATTTCAGTAACTATTTACCTATAAAATCGGATAGGGGAGATTATAAGTCTCCCCTTCCACACCACATAGCGTACCGTTCGGTACTACGCGGTTCGTAAGTTTTCACAGACTTTCCGGTACTGGTCGAGCATGGATATATATCCTGCTCTGACCAGTCTTTCTTTTGTAATCACCGTATTGAGCATTATGGCTGCCCGCCACGGTCCTTTTCTACAGTTGGCCATTTCATGGAGCTTCCATTCTTCCACGTGCAGTCTACGAAGCATACGATAGCGCGTTCGCACCCTCTTCCACTGCTTCCATATCACTGTCCGTATTCGATGGCGAAGCCACTTATCCGTTTCCTGCATCAGCTTCCGCATATCCGCCAGTTTGAAGTAGTTTATCCATCCGGAGATATATGTTTCCAGCCTTCTTTTGCGTTCTTCGTTGCTCCATCGGTTGCCTCGACACGTCAGTTCCCTGAGTTTCTTCTGCATCTTACCGACCGATTTCCGGTGAACTCTCAGTCTGCATTTCCCCTTGTACCGGTAGAATCCATAGCCAAGATACTTCACCTTGCTGATGTGTGCCACTGCAGTCTTCTCGAGATTGACTTTCAGGAAGAGCTTATTCGTTATATACGGTACAATGTTCCCCATGGTACGTTCTGCACTCTTCCGCGACTTGCAGAAGATCATGCAGTCATCGGCATAACGCACATACTTATGTCCTCGTCTTTCCAGCTCCTTGTCCAGCTCATTGAGCATGACGTTCCCAAGAAGCGGACTGAGCGGTCCGCCCTGCGGGACGCCCTCTTCTGTGCTGTGGAATCCGCCGTCTTCCATGACTCCTGCATTGAGATACTTGTGGATCAGCGATATAACCTTTGTGCGACCTTATCCACGCCTTCCAGCCTATCCGGGCATCTTTTACAGGCCAGCGTTTTGCCTCCGTCTTCCTTCAGACCCCACCTCGCGATGACGCCCTTGACCTTGGCTGTATCCTTCCCGCTGCCGGGCGGATTTGGGACTTTCACCCTTTAGAACGTGCGCTCGCCGGGCACACAAGAAATCCGGACTCTTCTATTGAAAGAGTCCGGATCTTTTTTCAAGAAATCTGTTTCAGTTTTCTCTGTGTTTCCGCTTCTTCGCCAGGAACATGGCTCCGGTTACAGAGACGGCTGCCA
>CAZMXF010000174.1:0-5702 GCA_964570015.1 uncultured Oscillospiraceae bacterium
GTATGTCTGTCTGCCGGTAGTGTACTGCTGTCAGTACATTCTGTCAAGCGGGGAAACGTTCACCGGGAGCGGAGAGCAACCGGCCGCCGGAGACGCGCAAATGTGAAGCAGACAGACATATGGCTAATTCCTTATGGTGTAGCTCTATGTAAGTCGTATACAGAACTTTTCTATAGCAAAAAATAATAGATATAGGAAACTTTACGGGAATGACCTGCATAGACATGCACCGCGTACGCCGCGTACCAAAAGAATACACCCGCTCACCTGATGGGAGCGGGCACGTTGTTGTTTGAGGACTTAGCTGAGTTTCAGCCAGGGGATGAGATCCTTCAATTCTTTTGCTGCGTCAAATGCCTCTGTCAGGGCCGGGATCTGAGAATCAAATGGCGCTGTAAAATCAATCTTCGATTCTATGTGTTTTCTGATCGCCAGCGATTTTGAGGCGCTGCGAATACAGAGATTTCTTTCCTCGATTACTTCCCTATTCGATTTTGAAAACTTCTCGAATTTATCGCCATAGCCACCGATCTCCAGATCCACATAACCGCGATCCGTTTTAATCTCAATGATAAAAGGTTTCAAGGGATATGGCATTGTTATCCACTGATGTTTTTCCCCGCTTCTTTCAAGGCCCTTATATCCCGGCAGCTTGAAAGCCTTCGGATACTTCTCTTCAACAAAATCATAAAGCTGATCCCAAAAAGCGGTAACGACTGCATCGCGGGGTAACCGGACTATGTTGGCATCTGAGAGCGCATACTCAATCATTGCTTTTTCAAAGCCCTCATCCATGCCATTCTGTAAGGCTTCATAAGTGATCTTATTAGCATATTTTTTAGCTTCAGCATTGCCGCTGATATACTTCTCCGGTGCTACGATAAAAACATAATACTCATCATAGTCGCTGCGGGCTATAGCCTTCTCGCCGCGTACAGAATATCTGGCGGATTGTTCCTCCATCGCCGGGGCATCAATCTTATCTTCAATCAGAAGAGCAATCCTTCTATCACCGACAGACAGGATCGCCTCAACATCGGATTCACCATCTTCCGTCATAACAGAGTGGGCAACTTTCTCGACTGTGAAATCCGCTTTGTCGTATCCTTTCGCCGCCAATTCATCCGCGCTGAGGAAAAACTTGCGGACAAACTCCTTGTCCGTGGCGATTCTTCTCATGAGCAGCAGATCGATATCTCTCTCATAAACACCCTTGCCAAACTGGAATTTCATGAATATACGCCTCCTTTTTTAAAACCATACTTTGTGCATCGCTTTCAAAAACTGTTCAGTAATGGGATACCCAGAACTCTCCCCGATGACGGAATCAACTCCGCAATACGGGCATACTGCCGTCCCGCAACTGTCAGCCGGATTATCATCCTCAATCCACTCCGTGATCTCGGCCGGAGAAAAGATCCTGAGACAGTAAAAACACCCGCAGATCCGGTCCTTCTCCAGTTCCGGTCTGTGATTGGAGCTGAACTTGTGGGCTGCATGTACATCGCTCATTTATCAAATTCCTCCTGCCTGGATTCAACAGTGCAGTGATCACGGACACAGCAAGAACTGCTGCAATGTACGGGAAAAACACCCGCCGCTTTGATCTCATCCGGATGCCGCCACCGGATGCACTCCGGCGTTACTGTCGGAGGGATCGGATAAAACAGACAGTGGGGTGTTGTGCATTCGATCGTATAGATGTTTTCGCCGCTGCTGAATCTGGCCTTCACCACCAGCTTCATGCGGCTGCCGCAGCGAGGACAGCACACTTGGGCAAAGGGGTTCCTGTATAATGCCATAATCGCGGCATAGTCAGGAGCTTTCAAATTCTGGAATTCCATCTGTCTATTCCCTGCTAATGCGCTACAAACTGTTATTTCAGCATATCCTCGGTACCGGTCAGTTCAGCCCAGCGGGCGGACAGGAGCTTTGCATACAGATCATCCTGCAGGCCGTAGCAGCCGAGCGCGATCGCATCGTTCATCTCAACTAGCAGGGTTCTGCCATCCGCCGTGACGCCGAAATCCAGGGCATAGGCAGCGGGACCGTATACAAAATCATATACCGCATCGGAAATGACGGTATCGTCCGGCCAGATTCTATGATCACCACGGTAGCAGCGCACACCGATGATCTCGCCGTACAGGACGAAACAGCGCCATTCCGAAATGAACTCCACCACTGTGCTGCAGAGGATCTCGCTATCCGGTGAAAGCGACGCATACTCGCTGCTGATGAGTTCCTGGAAGGAGGAAAACACCATGCCGTGGGCGGCCTTGTCCCGAACCGGTTTGATAAACAGCGGATACGAGGCGTTATGCATATACTTCAGCTGCGTACGCCAGATCTTGCGGTCATAGTACGCGGACAGTTCCGGCGGATAACTGTAATTCTCCGGCAGGGCGTGGTACTCGCTGAGGACATGTTCCATGATCAGCGTGCCGCCGACCACCACATCTTCCCTGCTGCGGCCTGCCAGCTCATCGGTTGAAGAAAACAGAACCGTTTCGATACCAAGAGCCCGGAAGCCGCGCTGAGCAGCCGCGCATTCCTCATTCCACGGCGACCCTTTGATGGATTGGATGTAGGCTTTCATCTCAAGACAACACCTTCGTATTCAACAGTCAAATCATAACTTGCCGTATCCGGACGGAGAAATGCTAACCTCGATTTCATCAGCGATTTCCTCGATCGTTTTATCACCAAAAATCGGCATCTGAAGCACCTGATCGATGTCTGATGTCCCGTATTCCGCTATACCGTTGCTGACAGCAAACACACGGATGTTCTCCACATCATCACGATACACCCTGCAATGGAAGCCATAATATTCAAAGTCGATGTTGAATCCGTTGGCCAGGGCATTGCCGATCCGCTCCAGAGCGGGATTACCCCTCACGATATCCTGCCACTCTCTCCTTTTACTGGGATCATAGATCGGCTCACCGTCTCTGGTGCAGCGCATGACATAAGTCTTCCAAACCACATCAGATGTCGTGACCTCAGGATTGGAATCAATATATTCAAGCAACGCCTTCCGGTCATCCGGATGATCAGCCACGGAAAGAACTCCGACAACAAAATCCTTATCATCTGAGATACGCTTCAGTCTTCTGCCGAGTTCCAGCCCGATTTCATGAGAATCCGCCATGATTACCCCCTTATTGATGCCGAGCGTTCCACAATACCATCGTAAAAATAACACAGACCTGGGGACAATATCGGTACAGGTTATATATTACTATAGCATATGTACTGTAATATGCAAAACAAAACCTGCAGTGAAATGGGGGGAATATGCCTTATGATTGATTATGAAAACCCTGTAACTAAGAGATTAGTGGAAGAATTACAAAAGATCCCGCATTACGATCACTATTTTATCCTGGGTGTTTTGGCATATACAGAAGAAATCGAAGACCAGCAAGAGATTCTCGATTTTATTGATCATGGCCCGTCATATGGAGAAGAAGTCACTGCCGAGACGGTAACAATGCTCGCAATCTATTTAGCGGAAGAACGGGAAGAGCAAGAAAGATATCGACAAAAACCAATAGAAAATGATATTATGGTGATACATTAACAGTAACTACTACCGTAAAGGATATGATACGCAATGGATGAATACATCCTCGCTGACAGTCTCCTGAGTTTTGAAGAACTGAAACAGGAGGATCTCTCACGTAAGGCGCTTCAGGACTACCGGAAAATACCCTTTGCTGAACTCACCGGGTTCGGCGGCGCCTTTGCCGAACTGATCCCCCAGTTCAGAACCATAACTGAAACCTGCACCGTTGACGGAACCGGCCTGTTCCGGGCATTCGATCCAAAAACCGGGCTGCAGCTCAAGGATCTGCAGTATGCTTCAAAGCAGATGGAAGGCGCTTTTGTCGGCGCGCTAAAACACATCGACGGCAAATTTGACCAAGCAGCATTTGTGAAGGCAGGAGCACTGAAGGGTACTGCTTCTACTGTAGCTGCCATCAATCCCGCTCTGATCATGATCGGAATCTCCATTGCGATGATGACAAGGAAGCTGGATCGGATTGAAGCCACCCAGAAAAGCATCATGCAATTCCTTGAGAACGAAAAGCGCAGCGAACTGGAGGGAACACTGGATTATCTGCTCGAAGTTTACAACAACTACCGATACAACTTTGACAATGACTTATTCAGAAGCAGTGCGCATGCCAAAACACAGGATATAAAGCAGCTGGCTGATACGAACATTAAGTCTTATTCCGATAAGATTAACAGCCTTCTTGATAAAAGAAAGCTCATATCAAGCCGGATCGATATCAGCAAGAACCTGAAGAAACTGATCACAGAATTTGCTAACTATCGTCTCTCAGTATATCTGTATTCCTTTGCTTCCCTGATGGACGTACTCGTTCTGAAGAATTTCAAGAAAGAATATCTGACCGAAATATCCGACAGGATTAAAGAACTGGCTTACTCATACTTAGACCTGTACACCAAATGTTATGTACTCCTTTCTGACGCTGCAGGTAAAACCATTGAAAATGGCGTCATGAAGGCACTTTCCACCGCCGCAAAAGGAACCGGTAAATTTATCAACAAGATTCCGGTCGTTGAACGCGGACAGCTGGACGAGAACCTTATCAAAGCAGGCGATAAACTCAGCGAGTATAAAGACGACTCAAATGAAGCGCTTCTGAGGCAGATCACGACGATGCGTGAAAGCTCTATATCCCAATTTGCAGAATTGATAGATTCGATCAACATTCTGCATAATGAAGAATCTGAGATCCTTTTTGATGCTGAGAACCTATACGTAAAAGCGGCGGTATAATCACAATACTGCAAGAAATGAATTTATAAAGGGAGTTAATAACTATGGATGATTTGTATGCATTCAGACAGGAAGTCCAGGAAATGACAACAGCTGATCTCATGCTGGTGATTGAAGATCAGAAGGAACTATACTCGGAAGAAGAATTTCAGATTCTATTGGACGAATTGCATTCCCGCCCTGACAACGCACTGGAAATTGAAGAAGCAGAAGCTGAGAGGAAGGCAGAGGAAGAAGAAAGGAAAGCAGCGGAAGAAGAGCGGGCTGCACGAGCCCTGGCTCTAGCAAAGGCACATCAAGAGAAACTAGACGCATTGAAAAGAGACGGTCACGAGGGCTACTGGGAATTCAAGGTCGTTCAGGTCGTTGATGAGAAAACCGGCGCAGTTGATCCTAAACTGTTGGAAGATACCCTGAACCGGCTGGGTCTTGATGGATGGCGACTGAAAAGCGCATACTCGAATGAAGTCGGACGGGAAGAGTTCTCCAACGGATTCAACGGAATGAGTACGGGGACGAACGCCACTATAGATCAAAACATTTTGATTTTTGAACGCTTTAAAAAAATATAATACAAAACTATGAAAACCATAGGTACTGAAAACCAAGAATAATTCGGAGACGCCCGGGAGATATCCCGGGCTTTATTTATGAGTGTAGAATAGCACGCAAAAGGGAGCGGAGAACGAATGCGCAGCACGGTGGAGGATATACAGAATATCCCGGAACCGTGTGAAGCGGTCGTACAGAGCGACCGGGCAGCCGAACGAAGAGAGGCTTTCGCGACCGAAGCCTTCTGCCCTGAAGAGAAGCACGCGACCGGAGGCACAAAGGCCCTGGCGCATGGGCGAGGAACGAAGGTCATGCGCGGCGGCCGGAGTGACGG
>CAZMXF010000175.1:0-5675 GCA_964570015.1 uncultured Oscillospiraceae bacterium
ATACCCTGTTCGCACTTGTTGACGGTACCGTTAAGTTCGAACGCCTGGGCAAGGATCGTAAGAAAGTCTCCGTTTATGAGGAGCTCGCCCAGTAAATTGACGGGAATAAGGCCGGACGCATGTCCGGCCTTTTCATTATATCGGAACGGAGGAGACTATGCCCTCATTTGTTGACAAAGCGCGAATCCACCTGCACGCCGGAAAGGGCGGAGATGGTGCGGTCGCGTTCCACAGGGAAAAATACATCGCGGCCGGCGGCCCGGACGGGGGAGATGGCGGCCGTGGCGGAAGCATTGTCTTTATCCCGGATGATAATATGACGACCCTGATGGACTTCCGCTATAAAAGAAAATACACTGCGGCCGACGGCGCGAACGGTCAGGGAAAACGGTGCGCGGGAAAGGACGGAGCCGATCTGCAGGTTCGGGTTCCGAGAGGCACCCTGATCCGGGATACGGAATCCGGCAGCCTGATGCACGATATGTCCGACGGCAAGCCTTTTGTGGCGGCCAGGGGCGGACGGGGAGGCTGGGGTAACATGCACTTTGCGACCCCGACCAGACAGGTCCCGCGTTTTGCTAAGCCCGGACTCCCGGGCGAAGTGCGCGATGTCACACTGGAACTGAAACTGCTGGCAGATGTCGGCCTGATTGGCTTTCCGAATGTAGGTAAGTCGACGCTGCTCTCCGTCGTGAGCAAGGCGCATCCCAAGATCGCAAATTATCACTTTACCACCCTGTATCCGAATCTTGGCGTTGTGTATGCCGACGAAGGCAGCAGCTTCGTCCTGGCGGATATCCCTGGTATCATTGAAGGCGCCTCGGAAGGGGCCGGGCTGGGCCATGACTTTCTGCGTCATGTGGAGCGCTGCCGCCTGCTGGTGCATGTGGTGGATGCCTCCGGCTCCGAGGGACGCGACCCGGTGGAGGATTTCACCATCATCAACCGGGAGTTGCGCGAATATGAGCCGGAACTTGCCGAGCGGCCACAGATCGTGGTAGCCAACAAGTGCGATATTATCACGGATAACGGCGAAGCACTGGAAAAACTCCGTGCGCATGTGGAAGCTCTCGGCTATCCACTGCTGACGCTCAGTGCAGCAACGCACCAGGGAACGACAGAGCTGATTCGGCTTTGTGCCGAAAAGCTCTCTACGCTTCCGCCGATTGCACCCTTTGAGCCGGACTATGTGGAACCGGAACCCGTTCTGGAAGGGGCGGAGGATGTGCGGATCGAGCATGGTGAGGACGGAATCTGGCAACTGGAAGGAGAGTGGCTGAAGCGGGTCGCAGCGACGGTCAACTTCTCTGACTATGAAAGCCGGCTGTTCTTTGACCGTTGCCTGAGAAGAGCTGGGATTTTTGATCGACTGGAGGAACTTGGGATCAAAGACGGCGAGACGGTCTGCATCTATGATCTGATGTTTGACTTCCGGTACTGATTCGGTTAAAATGAAGCGTAACAAAAAGCTTTTGTGGCTTTATGGGCTTATGACTCTTGCGGTCATGGGGCTGATTTTCTACATGTCTGCAAAGGACGCGACTGAGTCCGGTGGCATGAGCAAGTGGCTTTTGGATACCGCCTTCGGGAGAATTCTGATCCGGTTGCTTCCGAGGATCACGGACCGCGGCGATGAAATTGACCTTCGAAAATACGCTCACATGGCGGAATACGCTCTACTGGCGGTTCCGTCTGTGTTGTTCTTTCGGGAACTCCTGATGGATAAGCGCGTTCCTATCCGCGCCTCCTTCTGTTCGCTGGTTTTCTGCTGCGTCTATGCCTGCTCCGATGAGTATCATCAGACCTTCGTCCCCGGAAGAGCCGGTGCGATGATCGATGTAGCCGTAGACCTGGTGGGCGTTTCGTTCGGTCTGGCTCTTGTGATTCTAATTTATATGACATGTATGAGGAGAAAGGAATTGAAATGAGCAAACACAGCTCCGCGTTCAACACGATACCGTCTGTGCTCTCTATTCCCGAAAAACTGAATGCATGGATCCGAAAGCTTCTCGGGCTGCGCTTCCCTGCCGAAAGGCATTTTTCGGGAAGGGATCTGCTCCTGACAGCCTGCGCGGGACTGGTGCTTCTTCTGCCTGTCCTGATCCGGGCTCTGGCACCGTTGCGCCTCTATGTCTGCATTCTGGCGGCACTGGCGGCGGCTGTTCCGATTGCACTGCGTGTATACCGGATGATAAAACAGAAAAAGGCCCCGCTGGAGGAGTGTACCTTGCTTCTTTCCGCACTGCTGGCTATGCTGATCGGGGAGACGACTGCGGCTCCTCTGATCCTGATCTTTGCGAATCTACTGATGCAGGCAGAAGCCTACAGCCTGCTGCATCGGGATGCAGCGCCGGACTATCTGGCAGACAGCGACCTGAAGCTGCGTCACGCGGTAGAAACAGCCGATACTGAAAAAAGTCCGGAACGCAGAATCCTGGCCTCAGCGTCACTGGGTTTCTATGTGTTCTACGTGCTGATTGCGCTTGTGTTCGCGGTCTGCACGCTGTTTCACATGGCCGACTACAGAATCTGGCTTCACAGGGCTCTGATTTTCCTCGTTCTCTCATCTCCGTCGGCAGTGCTGTTTTCCTCGTTGCTTACCCATTTCGGCGCAATCTACAGTGCGTCGAAAGCGGGGATCCTGTATGACAGCGACGTCACACCGGAGGAGTTTGCCCGCTGCAGGCTGTTTGCCTTCAGCAAGACTGGAACAGTGACCGACGGGCGATTCATCGTCTCTGAGATTGCACCGGTCGGAGTGAGTGAGGAAGAACTGTTGAGGATCGCCGCTGTGGCGGAATGCCGGTCCGAACACCCGATCGCGATGACATTGAAAGCCGCGGCAGGGCTCCGTGAGGGTGTCGTGCCGCAGGGCGTGCTGGAAACGAAGGAAATCCCGGGCAAGGGAGTAAGCACATTCTTTTCCGGCCATCATATCTATGTCGGAAATGCGGGACTTCTGGAAGAAAACGGCATCTGGTACCAGATTCCCGCCAAAACCGGTTCAGCCATCCACGTAGCGGTAGACAGCACCTATCGCGGCTACCTTATGATCTCCGATGCCTTACGGGAGAACGCATTTGAGGCGCTGGAAGAGCTGCGCGCCCTCGGTGTTTCGACACTGGTAATGCTGACCGGCGATGTCCGCTCCAGTGCAAGGACGCTGGCGTCATCGTTGAACTTTGACATGGTCAAACCGGAACTGAGTCCGGAGGAGAAAGGCTCCGCCATCCGCTATCTCCGCTCGGCCCACGGAGACAGCGCACGGATTGCCTGCGTCGGCGACGGCTTTCACGATGCCGACATGTTCCGGGAGGCGGATATTTCCGTCTGCCTGGAGCCGAAGGCGGAAGCGCCAGGGGCGGATGTCAGTATTTTCTCCGATGAGATCAGTCGGATTCCGCTTGCGTTCCGGATCTGCAGAACGACGGAACGTACTCTGCTGATCAACTCTGCCGTTCTTTTGGCAGTGAAACTCCTGCTGGGTGTCCTGGGCGCGGCAGCGGTGTTTCAGACCGGTCTTGTTGCCGCACTGGATTTCGGCTTCGGTGCAGCGGCCACGGTCTATGCGCTCACCTGCCTTACACTGGAAAAAAGGGGCAGCTGAGACCATGAATGTATATGATTTTGACGGAACGATCTTCGTTCCGGACAGTTCTTACTGCTTTGTGCTCTACTGCATGCGGCATTATCCCCGCGCGGTTTTCAAGGTCCTTCCCGGCTCGCTCTGGCAGTTCATCCTCTATCTCCGGGCAGGGAGGAAAGACGCAGGGAAACTGAAAGAGAGTCTGTTCTCTTTCCTCAGCCGTGTTGATAACATCGACCGTATTGTTCAAGAATTCTGGACAGAGAATTTCGACCGGATGGAAGACTGGTACCTGGAACAGAAGCACAGTGACGATCTGATCATCTCTGCCTCGCCGGATTTTCTGCTGAGACCGGCTGCGGAACGCCTCGGCGTGTCATTGATTGCGACCCCGATGAATCCGTATACAGGTATGATTCATGGAAAAAACTGCCATGACGAGGAAAAGGTAAGACGTTTTACGGAACACTACGACAGGGACAGTATTGAGAATTTCTATTCTGATACACTGAGCGATACGCCAATGGCGAAACTTGCTGCCCGGGCCTGGCTGGTGAAAGACCACCAATGCTTTCCATGGCCGGAATAAACTCTTGAATATGAATAGAACCCGGCCTCCGTATGTATCAGAGGCCGGGTTCTTCAGATCCGGGAGAAGTGAACTGCGAAGACAGAATGCAGCAGAGACAGAGATCTCCGCAGGAGCGGATCAGGTTTTGTCCTTGAATTCCGGAACGAAACTGCTGCCATAACCGAGCTCGCGCAGACGCCGGTTGATTTTCTTGTACTCCTTGTTATACATGATGGTCCGGAGCTCATCGTCCGGAACAAAACGACAATAACCGGAGCAAAAACTTTCGAACATGGCCTGATTGGCCGGCGTGAGCTTACCGAGGATCATCACCAGACAGAGAGCAACACCGACGAAGAACGAGATGATGAGGTATTTCGGGCATAGGAAAACGACCACACCGCAAAACACGGCAATGCCAACAATGCAGACAACGACAGAGGTATTTGTATAGCGGCGGGCGCCCGGTGCAATCAGCTCGGGATCAATTCCGTTCATCTTGTTCAGAAGCGGATAGGCAACGCGAAAATTAAACAGAAGCTGTCTGAGAAAAACATAAGACAGCAGCCATCCGCCGAAGAAAACAGCAGCGGCAAGCATAATTTTGATTTCCATTTTGGTTCCCCCTTCATGATGCAAGGGTGAATATATCATATTTTTTGGAATCTTTCAATAAAAGAACGGAGACTTTAACGAGGATTCCTGAAAAATGTGCAATGAGGCTTCCTTTTTTTAGCCATTCGTGGTAAAATATTAAAGATTCTGGTTTGGAGGAATAACTTATGGGCGACAGCTATATCAGCTACCGGGAAGAAAACGGCAGTATCAACATCTCTGAGGATGTCATCTCGGGCATAGTCCGCACTGCTGTTCTGGATGTGGAAGGGGTTTCCGGCATGTCCACGACTGCAGGGGCAGAGCTTGCCGAACTGATCGGTCTGAAGACTCTGCCCAAGGGGGTCAAGGTCCACTTTGAAGGGCAGAAGATCATCGTCGATGCCATCATCACCGTCGGGTACGGGAATAATGTCGTCAATGTAGCCAAAAACGTTCAGGCTGCGGTCAAGTCCGTCATTCAGGCTTCCACCGGTTTTGAGGATGCGGAAGTGAACGTACATGTCTGCGGGATTTCCTTTGACCGCTAAGGGAAACCGATCATGATGACAAGAATGACTGCTAGGCAGATTGCCGTTCAGATTCTCTTCTCCATGGAGACCAATGCTTCCACGGCAGAGGATGCGATGGCGCTGTTCTTTTCAGAAGACCATTATGCCAGCCTGAAAGAGGAAGACGAAATCTATCACGATGTTCCTGATGAGGAGCAGATCGCTTATATTCGACGTGTCGTAGAGAATGCGGAAAAGCATCAGGCTGAGATTGACGAGATCATCGGACGCTATGCCGAGGGCTGGAAACTAAGCAGAATTTCCAAGTCGACGCTTGCGATCCTTCGCTGTGCGATTTGCGAGATTCTCTATATGGACGATATCCCGAACTCTGCAGCGGTGAATGAAGCGG
>CAZMXF010000176.1:0-5625 GCA_964570015.1 uncultured Oscillospiraceae bacterium
ATTCCGCCTTGCCGATCCGGTTTCCGACCCGCCCGATGGTCGCGCCGAGGTAGTCGCCGTTTTTCAGATACTCCTCCGCGGTGTCGTAACCGAGCACGACATCTACCGGTTTTCCGTCCCGGTCGGGGATGCACAGCGCCTGCACCGTCGCGCCGTAATCCAGCACGGTCAGAGATGCCCCTGCATGGTTTGTCAGTTTGGCCGCCGTTACGCTTCGTCCGTCGGGGAGCTTGCCGAATTCATAGAACTGTACTGCCATGTGATTTCCGCCCTTCCTTTTGATTTGTTTTCTTGTTTTTCGGCATCCCGCCCCGGTTCGGGGCAGGGATGCCGTTTCCGTCTACAGATGTTTCCGTCAGCCCTGGGCCTGCGCCGCAGCGGGCAGATCCAGCTCCAGATAGTTGTTGACGATATCCATGATCGAATCGTCCTTCAGCACGATAGAGATCTCGATCCTGCGGTTCTGTGCACGGCCTTCCTCCGTGTCGTTCGACGCCACGGGACGGGTGTCTCCGTAGCCCGCCGCACAGAAGCAGCTGGAATACCGCTGCAGCCCGTAACCGCCGCTTTCCAGCAGATACCCGAGCACCGCATTCGCGCGGTTCGACGACAGCGTTCGGTTGTCCTGCGCATTTCCGGTGCTGTCGGCATGTCCGGAAATCACGATGCTGTCCACATACTGGAGGTTGTTTTCATCGGCCAGAAAGCGCTCAAACACCCTGCTCAGCTGGCCCAGCATCTCACCGGCTCCGGGTTTGATCGCATAGGAACCGACGTCAAAGAAGACGCCCTCGTTGAACACGATGTTTCCGTTGTCGATCTTCACCTTGGAGGAATCGCCCATGACCTGTACCACGCTGTCGCGGATCTGCTCCAGAACCGACTTGCGCACGCCCACGATCGTTTCCATCTGTCCGCGCAGTTCCAGGATCTCCTCGGTCGCCGCCGACAGGTATTCCTCCTGCTCCCCGATCAGCGCCTGCTGTTCGGCGAGCTTCTTCTCCTGGTCCGACAGGACGTTCCGCTGGCTCTCCAGCTGAGACTTCTGGTCGTCCAGCTGGTTCTTCTGGTTGTCCAGCAGCGCCTTCTGGTCCGCCAGGAGCTTGTCCTGCGCCGCCAGGTCCTCCTCCTTGGCCGCAAGGGTCACCTTCACTTCGTCCAGGTCCTCGCTGACCTTTTGCAGCTCGCTGGCCGCATCCTCCACCTGCTGCTTCGTCACCGCGAGGGTGCTCTCGAGTTCGTTGAGCTCCTTCTCCCTGGCGACTAGCTGGATCCGGGTATCCTCCAGCTGCGACTCGGTGTTCTTGAGGTTGTTGCCGGTGATCATGTTCGAGATGTAGCTCAACAGCATCAGGAAGAAAAGGATCAGCGCGACCGCCGACATCATGTCCGCATACGACGGCCAGAACCCCTGCTCACCTTCCTGGCTCTTCACCATCGCGTCCGTACGGCCTCTGTACTGCCGTCTCATTGCTGCTTTCCTCCGACCCGGCGGTTAATCTCCCGCAGTGCGGACGCGAGATCGCGCACCGCCAGATCCATACGTTCTACGCTGCCGCGCAGGTTGTAGTCCACCTCCGAGAAGTCATGCACGCCGCTGTTGAACTTCTCCAGTGCACCGTCAAAGTGCTTCAGGTGCTCCTTCTGCTCGTTGATGGCTCTGGCGTAGACGTTCGAAGCCGCCTGCGTACTCACCGTGTAGCTCTCCGCGGAGGAGCGCAGCGCCGTGCGGATCTCGGAGACGGAGTCGTTCAGGGTATCGATCAGCCGGTTGACCAGGTCCGCATCGTCCTTCGTCGCCTCTGTGGTGAGGGTGGGCGCGATCTCCATGTCGAGCCAGAGCTCCAGGCGTGTTTCCAGCCGCTCCCGTGCGGCCTGCGGCGAAAGGATCGTGCGCAGGATCGTCAGCAGGATGGAGCAGCCCGCCCCGAACAGCGAGGTGTAGAACGCCACACCCATGCCGCTCAGCGCGCTCATCAGTCCGCCGCCCACGCTGTCGAGAACACTCAGCCACTCCGAGGTGTTCGACAGCCCGATCAGCTCCGTCAGGGAACTGACCGACATGCTCAGGCCGAGGAAGGTACCGAACAGGCCCAGCGTCACAAACAGCGAGACCGCGTTGTTCAGGAAGCGCTCGCACAGCAGCAGCCCGGAAAGCCGGGAACCCACCACATCCGCGATGATCGCGGGCGTGTTGACGTCCTGGCCGTACTGTTTGTAGGCCGCAGTATACGCTTTCAGGACTGCGGAGCGGAAACCCCGGACCTCCGGGTCGTTCCCTCTCGCCTTCCCCTCAAGGAAGCGGTAACGGATCCTCACATAGAACAGCAGAATCACTGCCAGAATAAACAGAATTGCGATTACTGCGATGACCAGCATGCCCGTCACGGGCATGGTTCGCAATGCACCCATGGTTTGTCCTCCGATCGTTGTTTTCCGTGGTCGGGCTGTTCCGCCCGTCCTTCAGGTTCAGCCTTTATGGCCGGAACCCCTTGTTTCTTTCTTCGCCTTGCCGCTCAGCGGGCGTCCCCCGGTTTCTCCGCGCTCTCGGGCTTCTCCGCCGCCGGAACGGCCCTGGCCGCGGCTTTGGCGGCCCGCCTTTTTTCTCTCCTCGCCGCGGCCTTGGCCGTCAGCTTCCGGATCAGCTTGCGGAGCAGCCAGACCACCAGCCAGATGATCGGGACCAGGATGATCAGCACCGGCAGCACCTCCACCAGCAAGACCAGCAGATTCTTCAGGAACTCTCCCGCATTCTCAAGGCCGTCCTTCAGCGCCTGCAGCAGTTCCTCTCCGTAGGTCGGGTTCACCTTCTCCTCCGGCGTGTATTCCCGGACTTCCTTCACGCTCAGCGAGATGGTGCTGTAGCTGACCCGGCGATCCCAGTTGTTGAGGCTCGACTGCAGCGATTCGATCTTGTACCGCAGCTCCGTCAGGCGGTCTTCGAGGATGATGACATCCTCCACCGTCTCCGCCAGCTCCATCATCTCCAGCAGGCGTGTCTCCTGCGTCTGGTAGGCCTTCAGATGCGCCTGTACGTCATAGTACTGCGCCGTCACGTTCTCGGTATAGATGTGCGAATAGGGGATGTTCCCCAGCCCGGACAGGCTGTCCATCAGTTCCTGAAAGCGCTTGCTGGGGATCCGGAGCGTATAGCTCGCATCCCTTGTCGAGGCGGTTCCGCGGGACTTCTGATAGTAGTTCGACCCGCTGACGCTGCTGGACTCGATCCAGCCGCCGAACGCTTCCACCAGCCCGGAGACTTTCCCGATGGTCTCGTCAAAGGCCGTGGTCTCCACCGTGACATCGGCGGAATAGATGATCTTGTCCGGCGTGTCCGCGGCCGGTTCGCTGTCCGCTTCTCCGCCTGCAGTCTTCGCCGAGGCATTCGTCGGCATCGGGACCGGGGCCAGCTCGTATTCCGCCTCTTCGGTCGCCATGGCCTCACCCATGGCCATGTCATTGACGGCATAGCTGTAGTTGTAGGAGCTCCCCGGTGCCGACGCAGTCTGGGTCTGCTTCCGGTTCCCTGTCGAACTGCAGGCGCAGAGGGAAAGGAGCATCATCGCCGCAAGCAGCAATGCCGAAATACGTTTGATGTGTTTCATGGTTTACCTCCTTCTGTCGTGGCCGTCTTCGTTTCGTCCGTCCCGTGTGACACGGGCTGCGTGCAATTATGCAAAAAGGTTCCCGCCGGAGCGAGAACCTTTTTCTTCCTTATTTCCCGACGAATCGGAATCCGAATCCCTCCGTGACCGGGCAGGCCTCGTTGAGTTCGTTGGACCAGTCGCTCATTGCCTCGCTCTGCAGAGCGGTCTTTGCGATATAGTCGCTGTACAGCTCACCGTCTCCGACGTAATAGACCACGTGGTAGCCTGCATAGGAGCCGCTCTCCCCGTAGACGATCGCCGTGTCGCCGGGTTTGTGTCCGCCGAAGCAGAAGTCGTTGAACTCCTGCACCATCTGGCCCTTGTAGATGTTCTCATACAGGCCGCCGTTGGTGTTGGACCCTTCGTCCTCGGAATACTGCTCGGCCAGTGCGGCGAAGCTCTCCTCGGTCTTGTCCCCGGCCTCGAACTCGGCCAGGATCTCCTCGGCGCGGGCCTTCGCGGCTTCCTTCGCCTCGTCCGTGTAGTTGCCTTCTTCATCCGCTTCCGCCTTGATCAGGATATGGCGGACGCTGGCGGTGGGATAGTGGTTGTCCTCGCGGCCGAGGTACATCACAACCGTGTAACCGGAGGGATCTTCTTCCGCATCCGGGAAGACCTCGATATCACCGGGCTGGCGTTCGGCCTTCATCCACTCGGCATAGGCCGCATCCAGGCTGCTGCCGCTGACGCCGGTGCGCTCGGAGGGCTGTGCCTCGGTCTGGGACTCCACGGCTGCCGCGAAGCGCTCTACCGGGCTTATCTCCACTGCGGCGGTTTCGGCAGCTTCGGCGTCCTCAGACGCCTCGGCTTCTTCTGCGGTCTCCGTATCCCAGCCGTCCTTGTAGGCCATCACGATGGCGTCGGCGGTCGCCTTCGCCTCGGCACGGCTCTGTTCGTCGGCAACCATCTCGACGGTGTCTTCCGCACCGTCTTCACCGGGAACCGTGTTCTCAACAGTCTTGGCGGTCACGAAGTAAAGGTTAAAGTCAAACAGGTCGCGTTCGCCGTTCAGGCCCTGGTAGTACTCTTCCAGTTCCTCGTCGGTATAGGTGAGCGTACCCAGCTTCTCGTTGTACGCCTTCTGGGCAAGCGCCATGTCCAGCGCCGCCTGGCGGACGATCTTCACCGTCACGCCGCTGCCGTAGTTCATGGCGTAGAGCTTGTCGGCACTGCCGTAGCCGTAGCTTTTGGCGGTCTCTTCCATGCCGGCAAACTGTTCGTCGATCTCCGCGATTTCCTCATCGGTCAGGCTGATGCCGTTTTCGGCGGCATACTTCAGCAGCGCACGGTTCTGCTGCACATCCCGCTTCGCAAGATCCCGGAAGTAATCGCGCCAGGTTCCGCCCTCGGTCATGCTGCATTCCTGATCATCGAGTCCGGCCAGACCCATGCTGGTGTCCAGTCCGAAGTAGGAGAGGTACTGGCCGTAGGTGTTGACCATGTTCAGATATTCATTGCCGTAGAAGTAGTTGACCTCTGCCGGGGAATATTTCTTGCCGTCGGCGGTCAGCGCCGTCGTCGAGGTATACATCAGGCCGGAGTTGAGAAGCAGGATCGCCGCGATCAGCACGATGACGCCGATCGTTCCCCACGTCCACTTTCTTCTCGAAACTGCCTGCTTTTTCGCCTCTTCCTGGGCGGCGATGGTCTTCTTGTCGGTGCCGGCCTCGCGGGCAGCGATCCGGTTCTTTCTTTCGGTTGATGCACTCATGTCGTTCGTCCTTCTGTCTGTTTATTTGTGCGTTTGCATTATAGCCGCAAACAGCATGGCTTTCAAGGAAAATGTTTGAAAATTTATATATTTTTCAGTTTTCCGCCCGCATAGAGAGGAATGCGTTGATGAATCCGTCCAGGTCGCCGTCCATGACGTTCTGGATGTTGCCGTTTTCATAATCCGTGCGGTGGTCCTTCACCAGCTGGTACGGCATGAACACGTAGGAACGGATCTGGCTGCCCCATTCGATCTTCATCTGCACGC
>CAZMXF010000177.1:0-5557 GCA_964570015.1 uncultured Oscillospiraceae bacterium
AGTAGGTCAGGTCAATGTGGAAATCATCCGCGTCGTCCGCGTAAGCCGTTCCGACTGCCGCGAGCGAGAAGATCATCGCCATGACCATCAGCATTGCGAGGAGTTTTTTCATGTTTCTGCCATCCTTTTCATTAATTTTTGGTTATATATTCGTGCTTCGCACGGTAACCACGAGATTATGTCCTTCCAACTTGTGGAAGTTTTATTGTTAACATAACAAAAATCACCGTAAAAGGGCTATCAGCCGCGAAAAACGGCTGATTAAAGAAGAAAAACAATATAATGGGCTGTTTCAGAAACAAATATCAACATCCTGTGAATTCTGAATAAAATATACGCGCAAAAGGCGAAAATGTCAACCTGTCAGATAGGTTGAACCTTATCTTTTGACTGATTGCACAAATCACCGAACTGATTTTTGTGATAATTGCGGTATTGACGAATTGTGCTCTTCAGGTTCCGTTTCGGGTGTATCCATTTTTAGTCCAGCAAAACCATTTCCCAATCCAAAGCAAGCGCCGGGGAACCGGAACGAAACCCGGTTCCCCGATCATAATAGCATCAATCCCTACAGAGAATCCCCTACACAGGATCCAGCCTCCCGTACCCGTCCCAAGCAAAGAGCTGCGAAACGGAGGCATCCCCGCGAATCGCAACGATCTCGCCGATGTAGAAGACATGGTCTCCGACTTCCGTCCTGCTGCTCAGCCGGCACTCGAAAACGACGCGGCTTCCTTTTACGACACAGGGCCGGATGACGTCCGCCTCCTCCAGCGGGATCCCGAATTCCGTGGCCTTGTCATGGGCACGGCCGGAGCAGCCGCCGCACTTCAATGCCGCCTCCCGGAGGCTTTCCCCTACGATGCTGAGGGCAAACTCACCGCTCTCCTCCAGCAGAGACCCGCTGAGGCCCTTTTTGCTCAGACAGACACCGAGGGAAGGGGGGTGGTTCGACAGATAAGTCCACCAGGAGACCGCCATCAGATTGGTGCTGCCGTCTTCCTTCCGTACAGAGAGCAGACCGAAAGGTGCGGGTGCGGTCAGGCGCTGTGCCTGGCCGATGGTGATGTTCTGCATACGTTCTGCCCTCCGCTCAAAGGCCTGCGTCAAGGGCTTCCGCCCGGTCGATGATCATCTTCACAAAGTCGTCGTTCCAGATGCCGCTGAAATGCAGAAGATCGATGATGGAGAAGCGGTTGCGCATGAGGTGGCAGTTTGTGATTGCCCAGGTCGCCGTTTTCGCATCCACCGGATAATTCAGAACGCTGTACCGGCAGGGTGCGTCCGCATTGTGCATGCATTTGGAGATGTAGGCCGGATCCTTAACCCAGGGGGAAACCGTCGCCTTGAATTCGTCAAAATGGTCGAGGAACTGCCGGAAGTTTTCCCGGTTCTCATGCCAGCGGCGAAGCTTTTTCTGGTAGTCCGACCAGCATTCGTTGGCAGCGGAATGGGTGTTGTCCAGCCAGTCGAATGCTGCTCTGACGCGTGGCTCCATCTCCTCGAGACTCGGATAGCAGGTGTCGGGGTTGACCGCCTTCGGGTCAAACTCATGCAGCAGGTAATCCCACAGAATGCAGGAGATGATGCCGGAGACCGCCACCTGGGTGCCGTGGTAGCAGATCCCGGTCTTCCTTACGCCTGAGGCCATATCGATCAGATGGCTCATCACATGCTCCGAGCCGGAAGCCGGGGAGCTCTCGTCGGCCAGGCCCATGGAGAGACCGCTGAGCGTCAGGACATTGGCGAGATCGCCGATGACCTCGGGATCGCATGCGGCAAGCCGCGCGGAGTTCTCCAGCAGCCTCTCGCACTGCGTCCGGATCATATCCGACGGCGCGGTGTGGAAGTTCCCGCCCATCCCGAGCGTATAGCTCAGATACCAGTCCACCGGTGCGGTCCAGGTGGCAATCAGATCTCCGTAGCCGCTGACGTTCATTTCGGGCGGCGCGGCGGTGACGATGTCGAGATCGATGATCAAGACCGTCGGGTAGCGGGAGTGAACCGTGCGCTTGACTCCGCTGATGAGCATGACGGAGGAGTTGTCGGAAAACGCGTTCACCGAGAGCGCGGTTTGAACGATGACCAGCGGAAGGGGATTCTCCTTGTCCGCATAGAAGGTGCCGTACTTGCACAGGTCACAGATGGTGCCCGAGCCGACCCCGACGACGCAGTCCTTGCCGGGGAGCTTTTCCTGAATCTTCGCGGCGTTTTCCGGCGTGCAGTGCACGATGCCCTCCGGCTCGCGGATGACAAGCCACTCCACGTCAAAGTCCGCCTCAAGCTGCGAAAGGATCTTCTCCTTGATGGCCTGTTCCTTCGTGTCGGTGATGACCGTCGGACCCGTGACCAGAAGGACCTTCTTCCCCCCGGTCAGGGAGCGCACCGCGTCGTTCAGCCCGGCGACGGCGCCGTGATCGATCAGGATCGCCTTCATGTCGATGTCGTGCAGCTTCTCCGGATGCTCCTGCTGCAGCATCACTTCGTGCAGCTCATCCAGCTTCGTCGCGTCGGCTTCTATCAGTCGTTGATCTAACATAAGCATTCTCTCCTTACAGAAAGCGCTGCAGGCTTATTTTTTCGCCATATAGTCCGCCACGGCGATGAGATTCTCCCGGAAGCTCCCCTCGGGCAGGAACTTCTTCTCAAACAGGGCGGAGCCCATCGTGAAGGTCCAGGGGCCGATGTCGAACATGGTGTCGATACGGGCAAAGCTGTTGATGCTGCCCGCGATGCAGATCTTGGCCGGAACGGCGGCGCAGAACTCATAGGCCAGCTTTTCTCCGTCCACCACATGGCGATAGGCGAGGATGTCAAAACCCGTGACGCCCTTTGCCATGAGATCCTTTGCGTTCTGGATGATCTCTTCGTTGGTCCCCTCCAGAATGCTCGGGCTGCCGGAGACCTTCCCGACGAAGGGGAGATAGTCCATGCCGTTGTCCTTGAGGAGCTTCGCGACGCTGTCGTAGTAGAGCGTGCCCATGAGATAGTCGAAGCCGCAGTCGATGGCGGTCTGCGCACCGTCCAGGCAGCTCTCCTCGTCATAGGTGACGACCTCGAGGAAGGTGGTCTTTCCGGCTGCTTTCATGGCTGCCGTCAGCGCCTTCATCTGATCTTTCGGCAGGCCCACATTCTTGAAGCCCCAGAGCTTGACATTTTCGATGTCCTTGCACGCTTCAAAAACCTCCGCGGCATTCGGAACCGTGACGTCGTGGTGGGTCAGCATGATGATAATGTCGGGTCTCATGATAATTCCTCCTGTTTCGATAGTTTTGTGTGATAAATTGCGCGTTTCGCGCAAAACCGTCAGTATTTCGGACAAAATATAAGCGTTTGTAATGATAAAATGCGCAAAAATAATACTCAACGCGCGTTTTTTACTGTACAAATTGCGCGTTTTGGTATAAAATCATGCGTGTTTGAACTTGTAAAACGGAAGTGAGCTCCATGAAAACAGCCCGCCGGGAACAGAGAATCATCGGCCTGCTTGAGAGCCGGGGGGAGATATCGGTCAATGAACTCAGTGAGATTCTGGATATCTCCGTTTCGACTCTGCGCAAGCAGCTTGCCGTGATGCAGCAGAACGGGCTCCTGATCCGCACCTACGGCGGGGTCATGTCCGTCAACCGGGTACCGGACGAGAGTTTCGAGAGCAAGCTGCGCAAAAACGTGGCGGAAAAGCGCAAGATTGCCGAACGGGCCAGAGCCCTGGTGCCCTCCGGCGCGTCCATCGCGCTGGGCAGCGGCACCACGGTGTATGACCTCTGCAACCTCCTGGACGATCTGGACCGGGGTGTGATCTATTCCAACTCCATGCAGGCCTCGGACTATCTCGCCCGGGTCAACGGGCTGGAGGTTCACATCTGCAGCGGCATCGTCCGTAGCCTGACCGGCTCCATCATCGGCAACGAGGTTGCTGAATATTTCCGGAGCCTGAAACAGGTGGACTACGCGTTTATCGGCTGCGATGCGATCAACGCAAACGGCGAGGTGATGAGCGACAACGTCTCTGTCGCGACGGCGGAGCAGAACATCCTCTTCAGTGCGAAGCACCGTTATATCCTCTGCGATTCCTCCAAAATCGGCCAGTCGGCGGTGGCCCACATTACGAGCCTGAAGAACTGCGACGGGCTGATCACGGGCTATACCGGCAGCGAAATCACCGAGCGGTATAAAACCCTGACGGAAGTCCTCTATGTCTGACCCGGTTCCAGTGCTTCCCGCAGAACCTGATATTCCTGTGCCTCCCCCTCCGAGAGATCGGAGGGGTTTATGCTGCCGAGGAGCTCTCTCGCGGCCTCCTCTTCGCCGCGCTCGTACAGTGCCCCGGCCTGGATGAAGCGCATCGACTCCGGTTTATACCGTTCCATCCAGGCCCGGGAGATGATCATCCGCTCTGCCGCCTCAAAGCGTCCCGAGGCTGCAAGCCGCTGCGAAGGGACGCCGGAGAGCAGCAGCGCGAACAGCAGCAGCGCGATTCCCACGCCGACGCGCCACCAGGACATTTTTCCCAGCGGCCGCCAGGTTCTCTGCGCGCGGATTTGCCGATAGATGCTGGTGCGGCTGCTCATGACTCACATGGGTCCGAGAAGCAGATCCGGCAGCCAGGTGCAGAACCCGGGGATGAAGGTGACCATCATGATGACAATCAGGTCGACCAGGATCATGACCATCATCCACGGAATCAGTTTGGTGACGCCGGTCTTGACGACCGTGACCGTCACAAAGAGGTAGGAACCCACCGGCGGGGTCAGACCCCCGACGATGGTGCACAGCGTGAAGAACAGACCGAACTGGACCATGTTCATCCCGAGCTTCTGAAGCAGCGGGTAAACCAGCGGCAGCACCACCGGCATGACCGCCACCGGCTCCATGAAGCAGCCGATCAGCAGCACGAACGCCCCGACGAGCAGCATGATCACGGTGGCGTTGCCCGAGGACACGGTCATCAGCCACTCCTGGAAGATTTTGCCGAAGCCCTCGACCGTGAAGATGTAGGCGAACATCGTGGACGCCGCGTAGAGGGAGAGGATCTGGCCGGTGCCCTCGGCCGCGGAGAAGAGCACGTTCCGGATCTTCTTGAGGGTCAGGTCCCTGTAGAAGAAGAGGCCGACGATCAGGCCGTAAACGCAGGCCACCGCGCCCGCCTCGGTGGGGGTGCAGAAGCCGGCGGTGATACCGACGATGATGATCAGCGGCATCAGCAGCGCCCAGAAGCATTCGTACAGCGACCTGAGGACCTTCTTGATCTCAAACTTTCCGCCGTAGTCGATGTTGTGCTTCTTGGCATAGAAGTGGCAGATGACCATCAGGATGATGCCGATCGCAAAGCCGGGCGTGTAGCCCGCCAGGAACATGCGCGTGATGGACAGTCCCGTGATGGCGGCAAACATGATCATGACGTTGCCGGGCGGGATGATCGGCGCCGTGGAGGCCGCGCCCGCGATCATGGCGCCGGTAAATTCCTTTTTGTAGCCGATCTTCTCCATGTCCGGCGCCGTGATGGAGCCGATGGCGGCGACCGCCGCCGTGCCGGAGCCGGAGACCGCGCCGAAGA
>CAZMXF010000178.1:0-5501 GCA_964570015.1 uncultured Oscillospiraceae bacterium
GACCTGAAGATCCTGATCCTCTTCATCCTGCGGCGGCTCCCCGGGGAGATCGAGACAGAGCGCCTCATGCAGATCTGCCAGGAGGACGGCGTGGTCAACTACTTTGACTTCACCATCTGCCTGGATGAACTGAAGGAGAGCGGCCAGCTGACTCTCGAGGACGGATTCTGCAGCATCACGCCCCGCGGCCGGCAGACGGCGGAGACGCTGGACACCAGCCTGCCCTACAGCGTGCGGATGCATGCCGAAAAGGCGGCCGAAGCGGAGGCTGCAGAGATCAGCCGGCGCAATTGCATCACCGTCCAGCACAGCTCGACCGAGACCGGCTGTACGGCGGAACTGGTTCTGAACGACGGCATCAGCGACATCCTGCACCTGCGCATTCTCTGCGCAGACGAGGAGCAGGCCAAGCTCATTGAGAAGAAATTCCGCCGCAACGCCGAAGAAACCTATCAGAAAATCATCGCTGTACTCAGCGAATAAAGAAGGATACGAAACTGCATGAAAGTCTATATTCCCGAGGGGTACAAAAGTATCCTCGGCATGTATGATACCCAGAAGGCCATCAGCCTGATCCACCGGCTCTTTGAAGACCGGCTGGGTGCGCTGCTGAACCTCTACCGTGTCTCCGCCCCGCTGTTTGTGGAGGAAAACTCCGGCCTGAACGACAACCTCAACGGCTATGAACGTCCGGTCAGCTTTGACATTCTCCACGCGCCCGACCACAAGGCCCAGGTGGTTCAGTCGCTGGCCAAGTGGAAGCGCCTGGCGCTGAAGCGTTACGGCTTCTTCCCCGGGAAGGGCCTCTACACCGATATGAACGCCATCCGCCGCGACGAGGATGAGCTAGACAACCTGCACTCGGTCTATGTGGACCAGTGGGACTGGGAAAAGGTGATCCTCCCCGAGAACCGGAATACCGATTATCTGAAGCTCACGGTCATGGATATTGTGAGCGCGATCTGCGATACCCAGGATACGATCGAAGCGATCTACCCCCAACTGCAGGTGCTTGGCAAGCTGAAGAGGGACGTCTCGTTTGTGACGACCCAGGAGCTGGAAGATCTCTATCCCGACCTGACCCCGAAACAGCGGGAGAACGCCTGGGTCAGGGAACACCGCACCGCCTTTATCATGGGAATCGGCGGCGCACTTCGCTCCGGGCAGCGCCATGACGGACGTGCCCCGGACTATGACGACTGGGACCTCAACGGGGACATTTTCTTCTATGACGATATTCTGGACTGCGCCATGGAGATCTCTTCCATGGGCATCCGCGTGGATCCGGAGTCGATGGACCGCCAGCTGCGCCTTGCCGGCTGTGACGACCGCAGGAACCTGCCGTACCACAGGATGCTCCTGAACGGGGAGCTGCCCCTGACCATCGGCGGCGGCATCGGCCAGTCCCGTGTGTCCATGCTCCTTCTGGGGAAGGCCCATATCGGCGAGGTCCAGGCTTCGATCTGGGACGACCGGACGCTGAAGCTCTGCGAAGAAAAAGGCGTCGCGCTGCTCTGAGCGGATGACGGAAGAACTGCGAAGCAGACAGAGTGCCCCGATCCGTTTCCTCCGGGAACTGGCACGGGACGCCGAGGCCCGGCGGGAAAACGGGCTGTATCTCTGCGACGGCGAGAAGCTCCTTCAGGAGGCGCTCCGCTCGAACGCAGAGATCTGTCATGTCGCCTGGAGAGAGAAAAGAACGGACGGGTACGGCGCGTTTGAAAAGGAATACCTATTTTCGGCGGAGCTGTTTGACTATGTTTCGCCCCTGAAAAACTCGCCCGGACCGCTCTTCAGCGTCCGGATGAATCCGGAGCCCGCGCCCGCTGCGCCGCGGCGCGTGCTTGTCCTGGAAGAGATTCAGGACCCCGGAAACGTCGGAACCATCCTCCGGACGGCGGATGCGTTCAGCATGGATGCGGTGATCCTGCTGGAGGGCTGTGCCGACGTCTACGCGCCCAAGACCGTGCGGGCGAGCATGGGAGCCGTTTTCCGGCAGAACGTGCTGCGCATGTCGATGGCGGAAGCGGTCTCGTACTGCCGGGCACAGGACCTGCCGCTCTACGGCGCTGCCCTGAGCCCGCGGGCCCGGGATCTCCGTGCGCTGCGGCTGGAACGTTCTGCCGTTGCCATCGGCAGCGAAGGCCACGGCCTGAGCGCCGAACTGCTCGGCCGATGCGACGGGGAACTGATCATCCCCATGAGCGGGGAGGCGGAATCCCTGAACGCGGGGATTGCCGCGGCGATTGTCATGTGGGAGATGTGCCGTCAGGAGGCATAGCGGGATGGAAGACATCCGATACTGGGTTTGGCTTTCACAACTGAATATCAGTCCGAAGGCGCGGGCCGCGGTGATGAGGATGTTTGACAGCACGGAAGAGGCCTTCCGCTCGAAGGAAGGCAGCTTTCGGAGAAAAAGAGGCATCTCGGCCCAGGAAGCGGAACTGCTGGAAGCCCGTTCCCTGGAAGGGGTCGATGAGCTTCTGGAACAGTGCGCGGAACAGGAACTTTCCGTTCTCCCGTATGACGCACCGGAGTTTCCGGAGCGGCTGCGCCGGATCGCATGCCCGCCGGCGGTTCTTTATGTCAAAGGCCTTCTCCCGCCGCTCGACCTTCTGCCGGTGATCTCGGTGATCGGGACGCGGAAAGCCAGCCCCTACGGCGTCAAAATGGGAGAGCGGCTGGCATATGAGATCTCCCGCTGCGGCGGCACAGTGGTGAGCCTGCTGACAACCGGCGTGGGGGAAGCTGCGGCCGAAGGCGCTCTGCGTGCCGGGCGGCCGTGTATCGGCGTGCTGGGAACGCCGCACGAGCAGTGCCGTCTGGAACTTGCCCGCGACCTTCTGCGCGGCGGGGCGCTGATCAGTGAGTATCCGCCGGGGAAGGAATTCAGCAGGCACTTTTTCCGGGAACGCAACCGCATCGCGGCCGGAATCTCAGACGGCGTCGTGGTGGTGGAGGCTCCGGAAAAGAGCGGGACCCGCCTGTTTGTCAACGACGCGGTCGACCAGGGCAAGGATGTTTTTGCCGTGCCGGGGAATGTTGACGCGGAAAATGCCGCCGGAACCCTGGCCCTCCTGAAGGACGGGGCCAAGCTGGTGACCTGCGGCGCCGAGGTCATGGAGGATTATCTCCTTCGCTATCCGGACTGCATCGACCTGGATCCCGAACTCGAAGAGACGACGGAGAAAGAGGAGACGGAGCCGGAAGCGGCTGGGAAAGCAGACGGGAACGAAGCCCCCGTAAAAGATTCCCGCACCGCACCTCCGGCCGCGGACTCAGCGAAGCCGTCTGACGCGGAAGCTGCGAAGCAGGCACTGCTTGCCCGGCTTTCCCAGCTGACGGATGATCAGCTGAAGATCATCACGGCGATCGACCCCGGTTCGACCCACATAGACGATATAACCGAGCGGACGGGACTCAGCACCTCCCGGGTGCTTGCCCAGCTGACCGTTTTGGAGATCAAGGGCTTTGTACGGCGTGAAGCCGGACGTCGCTTTGCCCTTAACATAACAGTAGAAAAGTGAGGAAAAGAAGGACATGGCGAAAGCAAAGGAGCTGGTGATCGTCGAGTCACCGTCCAAGGCCAAGACCATAGAAAAATATCTTGGCGGGAATTATAAGGTGACCGCATCCATGGGCCACCTGAGAGACCTGCCCAAGAGCAAGCTGGGCGTGGACCTGGAACACGGTTTCCAGCCGGAGTATATCCCGGTCAAGGATAAGAAGGATCTGATCGACGAGCTGAAGAAGGAGAGCAAAAAAGCTCCCGTCGTCTATCTCGCGACGGACCCGGACCGTGAGGGAGAAGCGATTTCCTGGCATCTGAAGGAACTGCTGGGCCTCAGCGACGAAAAGGCCAAGCGTGTGACTTTTAACGAGATCACGAAAAAGGTCGTGACGGAGAGCATCCAGCACCCCCGCGGCATCGACCAGGATCTGGTGGATGCCCAGCAGGCGCGCCGCGTGCTCGACCGCCTCGTGGGATACCAGATCTCGCCCCTGCTCTGGAAAAAGGTGAAGCGCGGCCTGTCCGCCGGCCGTGTCCAGTCGGTGGCAACGCGCATGGTGGTGGATCGCGAAGAGGAGATCCGCGCTTTCCAGAGCGAGGAATACTGGCTGCTGGATGCCTTCCTGAAGAAGAGCCCGGAAGAAAACAGCTTCCGCGCCCGTTTTTATGGCACCGCGGAAAAGAAAATGGAGCTGCATAACGAGGACGAAGTGAACGTCATCCGGGATGCGGTGGAAAAGGCCTCGTTCTCTGTGCGTAGTGTCAAGCGCACTGAGAAGCAGCGCTCTCCGGCGCCGCCCTTTATCACCTCGACCCTGCAGCAGGAGGCTTCCCGCAGGCTGAACATGACCCCGCGGCGCACCATGTCGGTGGCGCAGCAGCTCTACGAAGGCGTGGAGATCACCGGCCACGGCAGCATCGGTCTGATCAGCTATATGCGTACCGACTCCCTGCGCCTCTCGGATGAGGCGGTGGCTTCCGCACGGAGCTTCATTCAGGAGAACTACGGCCCGGCCTACTGCCCGAATCAGCCCCGCAGCTTCAAGACGAAAGCCGGTGCCCAGGATGCCCACGAGGCCATCCGACCGACGGATGTGACGCTCACGCCGGAGCTGGTCCGCAAGGACCTGACCCAGGAGCAGTACCGCCTGTACCGGATCATCTGGGGCCGGTTTACCGCCTGCCAGATGGCAAACGCCGTCTATGACAATCTCGCCATCGAAGTGGAGAGCAGCGGCTATCTCTTCAAGGCCAACGCCTCTACCCTGAAATTTGCCGGCTATACCGCCGTCTATGAGGAAGCCACCGACGACGAGCAGAAGCAGGTCGAAAACCTGCTCCCGGACCTGCAGGAGGGCGAAGCGCTGCTTCTGGACAAGACGGTTCCGGAACAGCAGTTTACCCAGCCGCCTGCCCGCTATACTGAGGCGACCCTGATCCGGGCCATGGAAGAAAAGGGCATCGGCCGCCCGTCTACCTATGCCCCGACCATCTCCACGATCACCGGCCATGACTATGTCATGAAGGAAGGAAAGTACCTCAAGCCCACCCCGCTGGGAGAGGTTGTGACCAGCCTGATGAAGGACCACTTCAGCGACATTGTCGACCTGAAGTTTACCAACCACATGGAAGCCCGCCTGGACGAGATCGAGAGCGGGAAGAGCGGCTGGCAGGATGTTCTGCAGGAATTCTACGAGGACTTCGACGCCGAGATGAAGGCGGCGGAGACCGCCATGGACGGCCAGCGCATCAAGGTTCCGGATATCGTGAGCGACGAGGTCTGTGATGTCTGCGGCAAGCCCATGCTCGTGAAGAAGGGCCGCTTTGGCCAGTTCCTCGGCTGCAGCGGCTTCCCCGAGTGCACGTTTACCAAGCCCATCGTGGTGGAGATGCCCGGCAAGTGCCCGAAGTGCGGCGGCCGGATCCTGAAGCGCACCTCCAAGAAGGGCTATGTCTTCTATGCCTGTGAGCGCGGCACCGACTGCGGCTT
>CAZMXF010000179.1:0-5491 GCA_964570015.1 uncultured Oscillospiraceae bacterium
TGCGCGCGAAGAGGGTGGGGTTGGCGATTTTATAGCCGTTGAGGTGCAGGATGGGAAGGACTGCACCGTCGGTGGCAGGGTTGAGGAACTTGTTGCACTGCCAGGAAGTGGCCAGAGGTCCGGTTTCGGCTTCACCGTCTCCGACGGTGACCGCCGCAATCAATCCGGGATTGTCAAACACAGCGCCAAAGGCATGGGCAATACCGTAGCCCAGTTCACCGCCTTCGTTGATGGAACCCGGTGTCTCAGGAGCGCAATGGCTGGGGACGCCCCCCGGGAAAGAGAACTGCTTGAACAGCTTCTGCATACCCGCTTCATCCTGGGAGATGTTGGGATAGACCTCGCTGTAGGTGCCGTCCATATAATCGTTGGCGATATAGAAGTTGCCGCCGTGTCCAGGGCCGGAGAGAAGGATCAGATCCAGATCGTAGCGCTTGATGACTCGGTTGAGATGGACAAAAACAAAGTTCTGCCCGGGAACCGTTCCCCAGTGGCCGACGATCTTTTTCTTGATCATATCCAGCGTCAGGGGCTTTTTGAGCAAAGGGTTCTCTAGCAGGTAAAGCTGGCCTGCCGAGAGGTAGTTTGCCGCACGAAACCAGGCATCCATTCTGCCGAGCAGAGCATCGGTGATCGGTCCCTTTTCTTCGTACACATTGTTCGGTTTTTGTACCATAGACTGTACTCCTTTTCTTTCGCTTTTGGATTTTTTACATTATCATTATAAAGATATCGCACCGATCCGTCAAGACACCTGTGAAAAGCGAAACGGTAAGAAGTGAAAGCAAGCACGAAACGTCGTAGTCCTACTGTACTGTGCCTTTTTTGTCCATTTGAGTATCTTCTCAAATGTGCGAAGAATCCATGACTCTAGGCTTGTCCAAGTCTCTTATTGATTCAGAAGAATCACATTCTGTAGCTCCAATGCTTATGCCGCCCTTACAGTTTGATTTGAAAGGGTGGCATATATTCTCATATCTTATCAAATTTTTATCGAGCTCTCTATGACAAGAAAAACAGAAAAAATTAGTCGAAAGATAGTGGTAATCCAGTCCAGTGTAGTCAAAACAGCCCAGTAATTGCGAGCCTCATTTCAGGAAATCTACAGTACTGCCGAAAATCTGTATATTCATAAAACTTAACCTCGCAAATCCTGATAAGTCCTTATTTTACTGCATGGTTGAAAATTTGCCAGATGGTATCAAGTGGTATATGACGGCATTTTTTCTGCATTTGGTCGTAAGTTGGTCGTAAAAAAGGGAAAAATTTACGACCGGACACGAAAATGGAACACTGGGTTCAGGAGACTACAAATTTGCCGACTCTTTAGCCGGTATCGCAGAAGCTTTATTCTTGAGCTGGAGCATATTAATAATCCTCAAGATAAATGATCTCCAGGGATTTCATCTTCTCGGTTGCCTCAACGTAGATATTCATAGTGGTTCATAATCAGCGTGTCCAAGAATGCTCTGAATAACCATGGCTCTCCTTTACATACAGTCTTTGCTTTTGACTCAGAAAACCTGCGATTTGGGGTTGTATTTTTGTGTGAAAAAGAAAACTCGATAAATAATTTTTATCACTCAAGTCTTCCTCTAGCAACAAACTATATTTAGTTTATGTAAATCACCTGCATATATGGATATAAAGATGCCGACCAAAAAGACGGCATCTCAATTCAGCTTCTTCTGTTTTCAGGTTTTACCCAGCAATGCCATTTTGGTGCTTTCGGCATCGGCTCACCATTCAGCCATGCCTTAATCACACGACGGTGTGTGTAAAGGCAGCAGGTGCAGAGCAGGCAAACAATAATCCAGGTAATGATTTTTTTCATGAAAAGCATCCTCCATATATTGATTGCTTGAAAGTATAAACCAGTTTTAGGGAAAATAACAGAAATAAATTGTTAATTTACCTAATAAACGTATGCTAAGGGAGACCTGTTAATTTTTACTATGAAGATAGATTGTTTACAATTATTATTCTCATAATATTTTATAGTAGCATTTCTTTTCTTCATCCCTTGTCAGTCATAATTTGGTTCCCCGGACATATGATCTTTGAATGCTTCCCAGCTTAACATTTCTATGATATAATCAATGAAATTGTTGGCAGAAATAAGGATACCTTGATATGTTACACGTTGAGCACAGAAAAGCTGAGAAAAGCAAGGTTAAGCTAATGCAGTAATTTGCGGATGCTTTCTTTTAGCGGTGAGGGATCAAAATATTACAGCGCTGGACGCTCTTTTTTACGGAAGAATCCGTTTATGTCGAAAGAAATGATTACATAGAATGAAACCCGTTAACAATGGTTGAAATACTTAGACGAACATAAACAATGAAAATAAAGCAAATCACAACCCTTGTGGTAATTATTATAACTATTATCTCTGCAATAGACTTCGGAATTGCAAATGCAGAAGAAACAGATTATGTCTATACCGAGTACCCGTTGGAGAGAAATGGACTGGCACTGCATCTTGACTGTGTCCAAATGCCTGATTATTCCCCTTCAGGTAATATCCTTTTAGTTCAAAGATAAAAACGTTCATGCCGAGCGATGTTGATAAGAAAAGAATACGGAAATGTGAAGCAGCCACCCTTGTTATTGCTGCAGAAAGGGATTGCCTGTTCCCGGGTGCAGGAGTGATTGCAAGAGCAGAGAGGATCATTCCAAATTGCAGGACCTATCTGTTAATGGGCAGAGGGCATATGAACTTTCTGACAGAAGAAGAAAAGAAAATGATAGTTGATTTTTTGCGGTAAGAGATTCGTGGAGGATGACAAATGCATCGCTGGGTTAGAATTTTCGGGGACCAATACCTCGGATTCTGGATACTTGGATTATTTCTGTTTGCCGTTCAGGAAATCCCCTATTTGCTTATGCCCCTTCTACGGCTGGAGACGAATCCGATCATGAATATGACCGAAACCTCGCCGATACTTGATGCATGTGAGAAGCTTTTCGGATCGCTCTGTATCGCCCGTATGATCTTTGTTCTACAAAAGGATGCAACATTATTCTCAGTGTCGGACGGGAAAGAAAAACTGTTTTTTATTCTGGTCGTAGTAGTATTAGCTGCCAACTTCTTTGGCTGGGCGCTGTATTTTACCGGACATCAAAGTATCTTTGTGATGATGCTTTTCATAGTGGCCATGCCGCCGCTGTATTACATTGCGATTGGTCTATGGCGGAAAAACATCCTGTTAACTGCTGCCGGAGCGATATTCTTTGCTATTCATTTCGCTCATGTTCTAAGAAATCTGACCAGTTAATCATTGATTAATTGTAATAAATAGAATAATAAATAGTAAAATAATATGAAAGGATGAGGCATAATGCGTTACAAGATTCAGGGAGAGAACATGCCTGTTGTACTCTGCGGACTGGAAGATGGAGAATCCATGATCTGTGAAGCTGGGGCAATGAGCTGGATGAGTGCGAACATGCAGATGGAAACCAAAGGCGGTGGAGTCGGAAAACTATTTGGCCGCATGAGTTCCGGAGAAACAATGCTTCAGAACGTCTACACTCCGCATGGGGGTTCCGGTATGATTGCATTTACCTCAAGTTTTCCCGGAGAAATTGTTGCAGTGGACGTTGCACCGGATAAACCGATTATCATCCAGAAGAAAGCATTTCTCGCATCTACTTCCGGGATCCAGAGAGAGGTCTTTTTTCAGAAGAGAATCGGAACAGGGCTCTTCGGCGGTGAAGGTTTTGTTATGCAGAAGATTAGCGGTAATGGGACGGTCTTCATGGAAATCGACGGTTCCACAATAAATTACAACCTGAAATCCGGTGAGCAGATGATCATTTCCACAGGGCATCTTGCGATGATGGAGTCTACCGTTAAGATGGATGTTCAGGCGGTCAAGGGCGTAAAGAATGCTCTTTTTGGAGGAGAAAGCTTCTTTAACACGGTTGTTACCGGACCCGGGACGATCACTGTTCAAACGATGCCGATGTCAAGCTTTGTCGCAGCGATTGCGGAAATAAGAATTAATGAGAAAAGGACCGCGGGTGCGGTCCTTTTCTCGTCAGAGTAACATTTTCCTGAAAACTGTATTTGAAGCTTTATTCACTCAATCAGTTGATATTGTTTCCACAGTGGGGGCAAAGATTATCGTGGACTGAAAACGGTTTGCCACAGTTTGGACAGGTCCACTGCTTTCGCTCATACTCAAGGAAAGCATCCATACCTTTTTCTCTGATCATTCGCAGATTCTCAAGTGGAGACTCTCTGTGCGGGTACTGAGATGTATAGCGGTTTTCCTTCTCCATGACATCCTCACAGGGGTAATCAGGACATTCATCGCAGTATTGATATCCGTTTTCTCTCCGCTTCCGGCAAAGAACAATCCCACAGTATATAGAGCAGAACTCAGGCTTATGATCATCGGGCCCGTTGCAGCCTTGACAGGGATGGTTCTCAATCAGGGTCATGGAACAAATGTTACAGTCCAGCCCACAGGGGGCGATCATTTCAGCTTTAAACATTTTGCTCACTCCTTTACTGAGTTAAACTGTTTTCTTATGTATTCTACGCGTTTTTTAAGCATCGCCTGGGTGGTCGGCGCGGAGATCTTCGAATCAAAACCGTGCATCGTCCCTTTCGGCTCCTGGAGTTCCACGGGGATTCCGGCTTTTTCCAGTAGTTCGGCATAGTATATCCCGTCATCGTGCAGAGAGTCGAACTCCGCCACCTCAATATATGCGGGAGGAAGATTATCAAAACTTCCGGCTTCCACGGGTGCTCGATAAGCCAGTGGTGTCGCTGCCGGATCGGGATTCGTGAGTGGGGCGACACTCTTAGATAAGGTGGAGTTCCACATAGGTGTGTCTGTATATTTGCGATAGGACTCGCTGATGTTTCTGTCGTCCAGCCAGGGATAGATCAGAAGCTGAAAGAGAGGGTGTACGGCATGAGCGCGGCCACGTGCCATCATACAGGAAGTGACTGCCAGTGTGCCCCCTGCGCTGTCCCCGCCGATTCCGATGCGTGAGCGATCGATACCTATCTCATCAGCATGCTTGTATACCCAGCAAAGCGCAGCATAACAATCCTCCTGTGGATACGGGAACGGGTATTCAGGTGCGAGACGGTATTGCACGAATACAATGACACAGTGCGCTTTCTTTGCATATATAAGAGCATGGCGATAATGACTGCTGGCAGCCTCGAAGACAAAACCGCCTCCGTGGATATCGATCAGGCAAGGTGCGGGTGTCTGCAGATTCCTTGGTGTCATAATGAGAAGACCGATTTCTCCATGTCGGAATGCAGGAATCTTTTGCTTCCGTACTTCCACATCTGGATCTCTGAAAACAAACCTGGGGGGTTCATGCCTTTCTGAGCAAGGAGGACGAAGTGTTTGCTGACTGAAGGAGTAAAGGTGTTGTACGGGAAAAACTCTCGATTAATTGGGTACTTGGTTCCAGGCATATTACAACCGCGCCTTTAGGTTATGTTTAAAAAAAGTATGAT
>CAZMXF010000180.1:0-5446 GCA_964570015.1 uncultured Oscillospiraceae bacterium
CGCTGACGGGCGGCTGCGCGAAGAACGACGGTCTGAAGGAGGCCATCGAGCACGTCCTGAAGCTGAAGGTTATCAACCTGAAGACCGACCCGCAGCTCATGGGAGCTCTGGGCGCTGCCGAGTATGCCCGCCAGAAGGGCCTTGCGAAAAAGTAAATTACTTATAGTTGCAGATGGCAGGAGCACAGGGTTTATTCCCCTGTGCTCCTGTTTTTTCAGATGATATGACCGGCTTCTTTGATCCAGGGATCAGTCAAAAGTCTCATCCGGCCAAGATTCTCAGACCTTTTGTTGCATTCTCTTTCCCTGTTTGATAAAATACGGATAATAAGTCCCGCCCGAGCCCACAGGAACAGGATCTCTTCTTTCGAATGAGTTTGACCGCGAGAGGAGCGTAGAAGAAAATGGCTGCACCTGAAAGAATTCACTTTCTCTGTCCTCAATGTGTCGAGGGAATCGACGTGATGGTATACCGGAGCATCGACGATCAGCTGCCCGACGCCGTGAACCGGACAATCTCCGGAGCTCTGTTCAAGTATCAGTGCCCGCACTGCGGCCGAAAAGACCGTCTGGAATATGACCTCTCGTTCTATGACCCGGAGAACAACGTCTGGATCCAGGTGGTGCATGAAGCTGATCAGATCCCGGATTATATCAGGGCACTGAACATGTCGAGCGCTCATATGGGCCTGCGCGTGCGGATTGTCCATGACATCCACGAGCTCCGGGAAAAACTCATGGCCTTTGTGATGGGTCGGGACGATCGCATTCTAGAAATCTACAAGTATATCGCGAAATCACAGTTTCAACTCCAGTATCCCGATCTTGTTCTGACCAGGGAACCGTTCTATGCCGGGAGCGTGGAAACCGGTGATGAGGTCATCACCTTTCACTGCCGCGGTGGAAAAAATCAGCTGATTCCACTGGATGAGAATTACTATCAGTTCCTGAGGCATGAGTTTTCCGGCCGTATCAGCATGGAGCCCAAGCGCTATGTATATGACAGCGCATGGGCAGCCGGCTTCGCTTCTGACATCACATAAATCACAGATGCCGATGAACCGGTTCATCGGCAGATCCGAGGAAAACATGAATCACATCAGCGAAAAACTACTGCATTTTCTGGCAAACAGCCCCACCGCCTTCCACGCGGTTTCCAATCTGAAGCAGGAACTGGAACAGTCCGGCTTCACACAGCTGCGCGAAGAGGATCGCTGGTCTCTCATTCCCGGCGGGAAATATTATGTCGAGCGCAACTGCTCATCCGTTCTTTCTTTCCGGCTTCCGGAGGAAGAGGTGCAGAGCTTTCACCTGATCGCGTCTCACAGCGACTCTCCTTCCTACAAAGTCAAGCCCGGTCCCGGGATTCTGACCGAAGGGCTCCTCCGGCTGAATGTGGAGCGCTACGGCGGCCCTGTCGACAGCAGCTGGATGGATCGTCCGCTTTCGTTTGCCGGGCGCGTGCTGCTTGATGAAGGAGATCATCTGAGCTACCGCCTGGTCTGGCCGGAAGAGGATCTTCTGATCATCCCTTCTCTCGCCCCGCACCTGACCCGGCACGAGAATGAGAAAAAGCCTCTGAACCCTCAGACAGATCTGCTCCCGATTCTCTGTGAAGCCGGTGATGCCGGCGCCTTCTGGGCACAACTGGCCGCCCGGCTGAACACCGTGCCGGAGCGCATTCTCGCTGCGGATTTGTATCTCTGTATCCGGGAAGCGCCGCGCCTCTGGGGTCCGGAGAAGGAATTTCTCTCCGCCGCTCGGCTGGACGATCTGCAGTGCTGCTACGGCTCTTTCCTGGGCTTTCTGAATGCGCAGCCGCAGGACAGCATCTCCGTCCACTGTGTTTTCGACAACGAAGAGGTCGGAAGCCGCAGCCGTCAGGGCGCAGACTCCGGCTTTCTGCGGGATGTACTGGAGCGCATCTGCCTTTCTCTCGGTCTCTCCGCCGAGGACAAGTATCGCCTGATCAGCAGGAGCTTCATGGTCTCCGCCGACAACGCCCACGCGGTTCATCCGAATGCCGCACAGGCGTCCGATCCGGTCAACCGTCCCCGACTCAACGGGGGCATCGTCATCAAGCACCAGGGTTCCCTTCGCTATGCCACCGACGCGTTCTCCGCTGCAATTTTGAAGAAGCTCTGCAATCTGCATGACATTCCCTGGCAGGACTATACCAACCGCTCGGATATTCCCGGCGGCTCCACCCTCGGCAGCCTTTCGGAAAGCCAGATCCCGCTTCCCACGGCGGACATCGGGCTGGCGCAGCTGGCCATGCACTCCTGCTTTGAGACCGCCGGAGCCCGCGATACTGAGAGCCTCGTCCGCTTCGCCGAAGCATTTTACGGAGAGTCCCTGCCGACTGTCATCCCGGAATAACCCGGTATACTATGTCCTAAACATCGAAAGGAGTTTCCTCTCATGAGTACCGAATTTGTCTGTGTTCAGGGTGACATCACCCGAGACCACGGTGTGGATGCCATTGCCAACGCCGCGAACACCTCTCTCCTGGGCGGCGGTGGTGTTGACGGAGCCATCCATCGTGCGGCCGGTCCCGATCTGCTGAAGGAATGCCGGACGCTTCATGGCTGCAGAACCGGTGAGGCAAAGATCACCAAGGCCTATCGCCTGCCCTGCAAATATGTCATCCATACTCCCGGCCCGGTCTGGCACGGCGGCGGGCATGGAGAGCGCGAACTGCTCGCCTCCTGCTACCGCTCCTGCCTGGAACTGGCTGTTGAAAACGGCTGCCGGAGCATTGCCTTCCCCTCTATCTCCACGGGTGTCTATCACTTCCCACTGGAAGACGCGGCTCAGATCGCCGTTGCGACGGCAAAGCAATTTGTCGCAGAGCATCCGGATGCTTTGGATGTCGTGAAGTGGGTGCTTTTCGATGCGCACACACTCGCTGCCTACGAAGCAGCGCTCTGACCCGACTAAACCTGGCTGCATGTAATAAACCGCCAGGCAGCGGACCTTGTGGTATCATTTCTTCGGGAGGTGACAGAATTTGTCATATGCCTTTATCTGGGACATGGACGGCACTCTAGTTGATTCCTATCCCGCAATTGTCCCTGCAACACAGCTGGCCTGTTCGGAGTCCGGTCTGCATTTCAGCACAGAGGAAATCCACGAAGCGGTCATCCGTACCTCGGTCGGGACCTTTCTCGAAACAGTATGCAGTGAACGCGGCCTGGACCCGGCACCTGTCAAAGCACGGTTCAGCCAGCTCAATGACTCTCATATCGACGCGATCCGGGCAATTCCTCACGCGGAAGAGGCCCTCCGGGCTCTTACAGATGCCGGACATCGTTGCTTTGTCTATACGCACCGCGGTGCATCCTGCCTGGCAATTCTGACACAGACCGGTCTGCTTCCGTATTTCACCGAAGTGGTCACCGCTCTGGACGGATTTCCCCGGAAACCGGATCCGGCCGCGATCCTGTATCTGCTGGAGAAGTATCATCTCTCACCCGCTGCCTCTTTCTATGTCGGGGACCGCAGTCTTGACGTCGAAGCGGCTAATAACGCCGGGATCGGAAGCATTCTGTTTCTGGATCCTTCCAGTCCCATCAGCGCCACAGGGCATGAAACATATGTGGTGAAGGATCTGCTGGAGATTCCTGCTCTGCAGCAGGAGGACACCTGGAAAGGAACGGAAACTTGAAAGAATATCTTGATGTGGTGGATGAAAACGGAAAGCCGACCGGAGAAACCGTAGAGCGGTCCGTGGCTCACAGGGAAGGCTTTCCCCACCGGACATCTCATCTATGGCTGGTCCGCAAGCGCGATGGCCGCATTCAGGTAATGCTGCAGAAGCGCGCGATGACCAAGTCCTTCCCCGGCTGCTACGATATCTCCAGCGCTGGGCATATCCCGGCCGGTCAGGACTACTATCCCTCTGCGATCAGGGAGCTGAAAGAAGAGCTTGGCCTCACGGCAAAGGAATCCGAGCTGATTCCCTGCGGAGACATGAAGATCGTCTGGGATGATGTGTTTTTCGGGATTCCCTATCATGACCGGCAATACACTAAAGTTCTGCTCCTCTGGGCGGATGTGGAAGAGGATCAGCTCACCCTCCAGAAGGAAGAAGTCGACGGTGTCCTGTGGATTGATCTGCAGGAGTGTATGGATCGAGTCGCCGCCGGAACCATACAAAACTGTATTTCTCCCGAAGAACTGAAACTGGTTCAGGCTGCTGCCGCTGCAACCGCCTGAACGCAAAGAAAGCCGGCAGGCTGTGTCCATAAACGCAGTCTGCCGGTTTTCATATGGCCATAAACGGGACGTTGCACTCTGATTTGTTTGCGCCTCAATATACGCTTCTCTGTGATCTGCTTTCTTCCGCATGCTGCCCCAATCAGGCCCCGATTGCTTCGAGGAATCTGCACAGGCCTTCGGGATATACCGTATCAGGTTCGAGGCCGGTGTCACCCAGCTGCACCAGCTTGTTTTTCCCGTGATAGTCACTTCCCGCCGTGATATACAGGTGGTACTGCTCCGCAAACCCCAGGATCTCCTCCCGGATCTTTCTGTTAAAGCCTGAGTAAAACGCCTCCACACCCTGCAGGCCATAACCCATCAGTCGCTGCAGCCGCCGGTCCATATTCTCTCCCAGAATCAGCTGATCCCCGTTTCCATAGGTCGGATGTGCCAGCACCGGAATCCCTCCGCCGGCGAGGATTCCTTTGATGGCTTCCTCCGGTTCCAGGAATTGCAGCCGGATCCGGAGCTTGTTCAGATAGTTTTTCATGGCGTCTTCTATGGAGCTCGCATAGCCGTATTTCACCAGCAGGATTGCCAGATGCGGCTTACCGGGATTATCCAGCTTAAGCAGATGCTCGATTTCCTCCGATGGGAATGTGATCCCGAATTCCGTCTCCAGGAACTTCATTCTCGTATCGATCTTCTCCATCCGGAACCGGTGTCCCTTTTTCACCAGTTCCCGCATGGATTCCGCTTCCGGATCATATCCGTAGCCGAGGATATGGTACTGCCCTTCTTCATCCCGGCAGGAAAACTCCACGCCTGTGAGGAACTGCGGATCTTCCGGTTTCCGCAGCTGCTGTATCACTCCGCAGCCCTTGATTGCGTCATGGTCCGTGATGGCAAACAGGCCGATCCCGCTCTCCTTCACATGACCGAGGATTTCCTCCGGCGTATCGGTTCCGTCCGAAACGGTTGTATGCATATGCAGGTCGATTCTGTGAGGCTCTGTCATACTGTGTTCCTCTCTGATCGTGCTATTCGCTGCCGCCGTCGCTTTGAAGCCCCGGCATTGAGTTCCGGTTTTATTCCAGCTTCATCTTCAGTCGGAAACGGTCTGTCCTTGGCAGATATCTGACCTCGGCCATACTTCCGGAAATGAGCGGTATCATCGGCGGGAGATGCCCGATGTCCACATCCAGCAGAATGGGCACCCGATATTCCGCCAGCAGATCCGTCAC
>CAZMXF010000181.1:0-5424 GCA_964570015.1 uncultured Oscillospiraceae bacterium
CGCAGGACTTGTCCTCCAGCGTGGTAATGCCGCCGGCTTTATTGCCGGGGCTCGGGTTTTCGTAGACCACCTGGCCGTGGCTGACAAAGTAATCTTTGAAGCGGTTGACCATCCGCACCGCCTTGTCGAAGACTTCCCGGTTCTCGCAGCGGGAAAATAGAATGTTTTCCGCACCGAACATCTCCGGTACCTCTGTCAGAACGGTGCTGCCGCCCAGTGCCACCAGCCGGTCGGAGAAGCGCCCGACCGTGGGATTGGCCGTGATGCCGGAGAGTCCGTCGGAGCCGCCGCACTTCATGCCGACCACAAGTTCCGAGGCCGGGATTTCTTCCCGACGGAACTGTCCGGCATAGGCAGCCAGCTCTTCCAGCAGTTCGGCACCGGCTTCCATCTCGTCCTCTGCCTGCTGGCAGACCAGGAACTTGACCCGTCGGTCATCCCACTCTCCCAGCTCAGCCTTGAACTGCTCCTGTGTCAGATTCTCACAGCCCAGGCTCAGCACCAGCACGCCTCCCGCATTGGGGTGGCGGACCAGTGCCGCCAGCAGCTTTCTGGTCTGGGCATGGTCCTCTCCCATCTGGCTGCAGCCGAAGGGGTGGGCAAACGTGTACAATCCGTCGATGCTTCCGGTGACCAGATGCTGGTTCTCCTTCACCAGCGCGGCTGCGATACTGTTGACACAGCCCACGGTGGGGATGATCCAGAGTTCGTTGCGCACGGCGGCACGCCCGTCTTCGCGGCGGTAACCCTGAAAGGTTCTGGCCTTTACCGCCGGGAGCGGATAGATCCGATGGTTGTATGCATAATCCGCACTCTCGCTGAGTCCGGTGCGCACGTTATGGACATGGACCCAGGCTCCCGTCGGGATCTCTGTCTTTGCAATACCGATCGGATTGCCGTACTTGACGACGGGTTCACCCTCACGGATCGTACTCAGGGCAATCTTATGCCCTCGTGCAATGTTCTCTGCAGCAGTAATCTCCAGGCTGTCTGCCGTCAGCTGTTCGCCCACGGCGATATCAGTCAGTGCCACCGCCACATTGTCTGAGGGATGGATGCGGATGAGCTTCATTCCGCGCACTCCTTCATGGCCTCATACATGCCGACTTCGTCAATACGGTCCAGATCTGCCGTCACTGCCTCTTCCAGGCCGTCAATCTCAGCCAGGGCTCCGTCCCAGAGCCGTTCATCGGACACGACTGCATGGGCAAGGGCAGCATTATCGTCATCCCGGTGGGCCGCAAAGAAGTCCAGTACCCACTCGTCATCCCTCACAGGGTATGCTTCCCCGTCCCGTTCTCCCTTGCGGTAGAAGTCGATGAAAGCCGCCAGGGAGAAGGTAAGGTGCTTCGGCAGGCTGCCTGCCCGCTTTACATATTCCGTAAGGCTGGGCATCACGCGCGCTTTCCACTTGGACGCGGAATTCAGTGCGATATCCAGGAGTTGATGGTCAATATAGGGATTGTCAAAGCGGTCGATGACGGACGCGGCAAAGGAATTGAGATCTTTCTTCGGCAGATCCAGCGTCGGGATGATCTCATCGAACATGGTTTTCTCCAGGAAGCCGCGGATTGCTTCATTCTGCATGCAGTCTCGCACGATGTTCTTGCCGCCCAGATAGGCGCCGAGAATCATGGAAGTATGCGCACCGTTGAGGATACGCACCTTGCGCTGCTTATACGGCGTCACATCGTCCACCACCTGGATGGGGAGACCTGCCTGCTCAAAGGGAAGCTCATCCCGGATCGACTGGGGTCCCTCAATGACCCACGCGGCAAAAACCTCTCCGGTGTCGATGAGCTGATCCTCATAACCCAGCTCCTCCCAGAGACGGGGCGCATCGGCCTTCGGCGAACCGGTGACGATCCGGTCCACCAGCGTGGAGCAGAAGATGTTCTCTTTCTCCAGCCAGGCGGCGAATTCGTCCTCCAGTGCCCAAAGCTTTACGTATTCGTTGACGCAGCGCCGGAGTTCCTGCCCGTTGTGGTCAATGAGCTCACAGGAGAGGATGATGACTCCGGGGAGCCCCAGCTTCCAACGCTCCCGCAGAAAGACCGTGAGCTTTGCGGGGAAGGCGGAGGGCGGCGCATCGTCCGCTTTACAGGCCGGATCGAAAGCGATCCCCGCTTCCGTCGTATTGGAGATCACGAAACGGAGTACCGGGTTGCGTGCGCAGTCCAGGAGTTTTTCCCAGTCGCGCTTGGGATCCAGGCACCGGGACGCGGCGGAGATTACTCTCTTCCGTTCCACGGGCTGCCCGTTTTCACGTCCGCGCAGAATCAGAGTATAGAGGCCGTCCTGCTCGGCAAAGCGATCCGCTGCTTCCGGATGACCGCCGCGGGGCTGGACCAGAACCACCTTGCTGTTGAAACCGGACTTCTCGTTCATCAGGTCAATGAAATGATCGGCAAAAGCCCGCAGGAAGTTCCCTTCTCCGAACTGTACCACACGCTCGGGCGCATCTTTCAACAGATAACCGGAATAGCCCAATTTTTCAAGCGTTGCAAACGATAAACGGTCCATTTGAGTTATTCTCCTTCTGTCAATCAAAGTTCAAAATAGCGCTCGGCATTCCGGAAGCAGACGCCCTCGACAATGCGCCTGAGTGCCCTGTCGTCGTTGGGATACTCGCCGTTCTCCACCCAGTTGCCAACCAGATTGCAGAAGATGCGGCGGAAATAGTCGTGCCTTGCATAGCTGAGGAAAGACCGGGAATCTGTGAGCATCCCGACAAAGTTCCCCAGCAGGCCCAGGTTGGCCAGGGACTTCATCTGTTCTTCCATGCCGGACTTGGTGTCGTTGAACCACCAGGCACTGCCATGCTGGATTTTCCCGGGGACCTCATCGGACTGGAAGCAGCCGAGCATGGTGCCGAGCTGCGCGTTGTCTGCGGGGTTGAGAGAATAGAGGATCGTCTTCGGCAGCTCGCCGGTCGCATCCAGTGCGGAGAGGAAACGGGCAATGTCTGCGCCGCAGGTATTCTGTGCAATCATGTCGAAACCGGTATCGGGGCCCAGTCTCCGGAACATGCGTTCGTTTGCATTGCGATAGCAGGAGTAGTGGATCTGCATGGCGATCCCGAGTCGATGGTAGGCCCGGCCCAGGCACAGAAGAACAGCCGTCTGATACCTTTCGGCTTCTTTCGTGCTCAGTTCCTCACCCGCCATAGCCTTTTGGAAAACCTCGTTGACCTTCTTGTCAGAGGCCGGGCGGAACGGAATGTAATCCAGACCGTGGTCGCTGGCTCGGCAGCCCATGGTCTTGAAGTATTCCAGACGCAGCACCAGAGCCTCCATAACCTCCTGAGCCGTATCGAGCGTTTCCTTCCCGACGCTCTGCGCAAGTTTTCCGATGTACTCGGCAAAGCCTTCTTTCTGGATGTTGATCGCTTTGTCCGGTCGGAAGGACGGGCAGACCTTTACCCCGATGCTCTCATCCGACGCGATGCGTCCGTGCCATTCCAGGGTGTCCACCGGGTCATCCGTGGTGCCGATGAACGCTACATTGGCCTTTTTGATGATGCCACGCACAGTCAAATCCGGATCTGTCCGCAGCTTCTCATTGCAGAAGTTCCAGGCTTCTTCCGCATTTTCGACCGTAAGGGGTTTGTCATAGCCGAAAAACTGCCGTAGTTCCAGGTTGCACCAATGGTACATGGGATTCCCGATCGCCATCTCCAGTGCTTCAACAAACTTGAGAAAGCGCTCATAGTCCGGTCTGTCGCCGGTAATATAATCCTCACTCACTCCATTGGAGCGCATCACACGCCATTTATAATGATCCCCGAAATAGCCTCCATCCGGCTGCTTTCCGCCCAGCCACACCTCAGCCAGGTTGTCAAAGCGGCGGTCTTCATAGATTTCTTTCGGATTGATGTGGCAGTGGTAATCCACCAGCGGCATATGCTCCGCATAGTCGTGAAACAGGTGTCTTGCCGTTTCCGTTTCCAGCAGAAAATCTTTGTCCATGAATTCTTTCATCGGTTTTCCTCCGTCAGATAAAATCTTCCCGCATCGGTGTAAAAATATCCAGAAGCGTGGTGTCTTCCAGGATCTCAACACCGTGGACGACATTGGGCGCCACATAATAGGTATCCCCGGTATGAAGCACCTGATCCGGCTGTCCCTCCTCCTGGTAAACCAGGCTGCCGCTTACGATGTAGCCGATCTGCTCATGGGGATGCGAGTGTTTTGCCCCCACGGCTCCCGCGGGAAATTTCAACTCAACGGTCATCAGGTTCCGGCTGTAGGAAAGCACCTTGCGGGTGACTCCCCCGCCGATGTCACGGCCGGTTATTGTTTTATTCTCAGTAAACAAGTTTTCTCTTTCCTTTCAATGGGAAAGGGACATAAGTGTTTCGCGCTTATGCCCCTTCGTGTGAATTGCCCGGACTTACAGGGCCCCTGTGAGCTTCGGCAGCCAGAGGCTGATATCAGGAATAAACGAAATCAGGATCAGTGCGATGATCATACAGAGATAGAAAGGCAATGTCGCTTTGACCACTTTCTCCATCGGGCGTTTAGCCACGGCGGAGCCGATGAACAGCACCGCGCCGACCGGTGGTGTAAGCAGGCCGATGCCGCAGTTGAGCACCATCATGATGCCGAACTGGACCGGGTGGATTCCCATTTCCATCGCTACCGGAAGCAGAATCGGCGTCGCAATCAGGATGATCGGTGCCATGTCCATGATCATGCCCAGAAACAGAATGATGAGGTTCAGCAGCAGGATCACGACGGTGCGGTTGCTGGAGATGCTGGTGATGAAGGTAGCGGCTTTGGCCGGGACATGCAGATTGGTCAGGCAATAGCCGAAAGCACCGGAGAGAGAGATCAGGATCAGAACGATGGCCAGCGTGTCGATGCACTGCTCCAGGCACTTCCAGACACCCTTCCAGTTGAGGCCTCTGTAGATATACACGGAAACAATCAGTGAGTAGATTACCGCAATGGCCGCAGACTCAGTGGCCGTAAAGACACCGCCGACCACGCCGACCACGACGATCAGGACCGCCAGCAGCGCCCAGATGGACTGGCCGATCTGCTTGATGAAGTTCTTGATGGAGAACGGTGCACCCTTGGGATAATTGCGTTTCACGGAAATAATATAGGAGCCCACCCTCAGCGCGATGGCGAGCAGCGCCCCGGGGATGGAGCCCGCCATGAAGAGGGCGCCCACGGACACGCCGCCGGCCGTGGTCGCGTAGATGACCATGTTGTGGCTCGGCGGGACAAGAAGCCCCTCGCACGAGGAGGTGATGGTCACGGCGGTGGAGAAGTCCGCGTCGTAGCCCTCATCCACCATCATGGGGATCAGGATGGAGCCGAGGGAGGCGGTGTCCGCCGAGGCGGAGCCCGAGATGCCGCCGAAGAAGTAGGAGGCCACGATGTTCACCATCGCAAGGCCGCCGCGCATCCAGCCGAC
>CAZMXF010000182.1:0-5371 GCA_964570015.1 uncultured Oscillospiraceae bacterium
CTGTTCCAGCGATTCCTCATCCAGCGAGCCGAAGCCCTCATCCACAAACATGGTGTCGAGTTGAATGCCGCCAGCTGAAGACTGGATCTCATCCGAGAGTCCGAGCGCCAGGGAGAGAGAAGCCTTGAAGGATTCTCCGCCGGAGAGCGTTTTCACGCTGCGCTCCGTGCTGTTGTAGTGGTCGATCACGCTGAGCTCCAGGCCGCTCTGGGACCTCAGATTATCCGCGACTTCCCGCCGCTTCAGCTCATACTGTCCGCCCGACATGATGAAGAATCTTGTGTTCGCCCGGGCGATCATCCGGTCAAAGAAGCTCGTCTGGACATAGGTCTCCAGCATGATGCGCTCCTTGCCCGAGACGGTTCCGTTGGCCGTGTCGGAAAGTGCCTTTACCCAGGTGAGCTTCTTTTCCAGCCGCTCGAGTTCCGCTCCCTGTTTCAGGATGCCGTTCCGGGCAGTGCGATTGGAGTTCAGGCGCAGCAGAAGATCGGCATGCTGCCGGTTCAGCTCCTGCTTCTCTTTGTTGAGACTCTCGGCCTCTTCCCGCAGTGCCTCCCGGTCGGGCTTCTCTGCCGTTGCCAGTTGTTCTGTCAGCTGGGTGATACGCCCTTCCAGCGCGGCACAGGCGGTCTTTCCCTGTCGCTGCGCTTCCTCGGCCCTGGCCAGGCTTTCCCTGATTCGCTGCTGCTCACTTTTCAGTCGCATATGTTCCCCGTTTGCCTCCGACTTGCTCGGGTAGGGCAGCTTCTCTTCTGTCTGCTGCAGGAGTTCGTCCCACTGGCGGATCTTCGTCTCACAGGCGGTAATCCGTTCCCTGCTGCGCTGGGTACTCTCCTGCAAATGCTGCTGCTCTTTCTCCATCTGAGGGATCAGCTCTTCGAGTGCTGCTTTCCGGCCGATCTTTTTTTCTTCCTCCGAAACGGCCGCAGCCAGCGCCGCATAGCGCTCCCGGAGCGTACCTCTCTCTTCCTCTGCCGCCCTCCGGAGTTCTTCCGGGGAGAGTTCCGGCCATAGTTCCGCTGCTTTCCGGCTCAATTCTTTCCGGGTCGCTTCCTCCTGTCCGCGAAGGCTGCCCGCTTTGCGGCTGGCCTGTTCCACGGTTCGGCGGAATTGGTCCGCTTCCCTCTTTGCCTGGTTCAGCTGTGTCTCGGTCGGCGCGGCTTCAGACAGCACCGCCGGATGCGGATGCGCCGTCGCTCCGCAGACCGGGCAGGCTTCCCCTTCTTTAAGCGTCTGTGCAAGAAGGCCAGCCTGCTCGCTCAGGAAGGCTCGGTTCATGCCTTCATAACGCTGCTGAGCCAGGTCATATTTCTCCTGTGCCGCGAGGTACTTTCGCTGGGCCTCTCCCAGGTCCGCTTTCAGACGGTCTGCCGCATCAAGGTTTTTCAGCGTATCGGCAATCTGTTTTCCCTTCGCTTCGACGCTGTCCTTCTCTCTCAGCAGCGCTTCCCGCTGTGCGCCGGCCGTCTCCAGTGTCTTCCGTTCGGTCTGCAGCTGCTCTGTCTGCCGGATGTTTGTGTCCAGAACGTCACTGTCCTTCTGCAGCGTCTTCTTCTCGGCCTGCAGTTGAAGCTCCGTGTTTTTCCGTTCGCGAAGGGTCTTCTCTCTGGTGTCATATTCCGGCAGCAGCATTTCCAGAGCGGCTGCCTCTGCGGCAAGCCGATCGGCTTCCGGCTGTCTGGTCACGGCTTCGGCAAGGGCTGTGTCCAGGGTTTTCTGCTTTTCCGTTGCTTTCTCCAGATCCACCCGGGTCTTTTCCAGCGCCTGTTCTGCTTTTTCCAGTTCCTCCGCCCGTCCGAGTTTCGCATTCAGCAGGCCGAGTTCGGCATCCAGACTGCTGAGTCTGTCCCCGCTCCGGCCGAGCAGTTCCGTGTCTCTCTCCACCAGCCGGTCAAGCAGTTCCAGCACTTCTTCCATCGGGAGCTCTCCGGCCTGTGCTCTCCGGACGTTCTCGGCATCCAGGTCGCCGTCTGCACACTTCATCCCGCTCATATACTGCCGGATGCTCCTCCGCTCATTATCACATTCGCGGGAAAGCTCTCTGACGTCGTCTTTCAGTCTCTCCTGGAAGACCTGATAGTACCCGGTATGGAAGATCTCACGGAAAATCGCCTGGCGGTCTTTTGTCTCCGCCAGCAGCAGACGCAGGAAGTCTCCCTGGGCGATCATGGCGATCTGGGAAAACTGATTGCGGTCGATGCCGAGAATGTTCTGAATGGCAGCGGTCACTTCCCTCTGCTTCGTCACCCTTCTGCCGTCGGGGCAGATGAGCTCCGCTTCCGCCGCCTGTTTCGTCGTGCCGGTTCCACGGCTCTTCGCTCTCTCGTACTCCGGCTTTCTCGTCACGGTATACTGCTTCCCTGCATAAAAAAACGTCAGTGTCACGAAGGTCGGTCGGTCCGGGTCGGCGTACTTGGAACGCAGCATGGAGGATTCCCGGCTGCTGCCGCTGGCCTCTCCGTAAAGGGCAAAGGTGATCGCATCGAAGATAGTCGTCTTCCCCGCGCCGGTGTCGCCGGTGATCAGGTACAGGCCACTCTTTCCGAGCTTCTCAAAGTCGATGGTCTCCTCTCCCGCATAGGGGCCGAAGGCAGACATGATCAGATTCAGAGGTCTCATGTTCTCTCCTCCCAGATGTTTTCCATCAGTGCCGTGACATAAGCCGCCTGCTCTTCTGACAGCGGTGTCCCGTTCTGCTTTTCATACAGCTCTTCGAAAAGTTCAAGCGGGCTCTTCCGTTCCACTTCTTCTGCGCCTCCGACCGTGTTCAGGCTCCTGGTCCGCCGGTTGTCATAGCTCAGCTTCATCACATTCGGATAAATCACCCGAAGCCGGTTCATGGCTTCCGGGATCTCTTCTTCATCCGTCAGAATGATGTGGAGATAGTCGTCCACTGCCGTCCCGATGTAGTTCGGTCTCGCCGTCAGTTCCATATAGCTGCCCTGCAGGACTCTCATGTCTTGCTTCGGAACCAGCGGAACCGTCCGGACATGCAGCGTTCCCTTTTCCTCCAGTTCCGCCACCGTCACGGACTTGATGTGCTCCGCCTCTGAGAAGGAGTACTTCAGCGGTGTCCCGCAGTAGCGGATCTTCGGTGAATCGATATCCTGCGGGCCGTGGATATGTCCGAGCGCCACATAGTCAAAATCGTCAAAGACCTGCGCATCCACATTATCAGATCCGCCTACCGACGTCTCTTCCGATTCGGAGCGTGTCGCCCCTGTCACAAACTGGTGTGTTACCAGCACGTTCCGGACCGAACGGTCCACACCCATCTTCCGGATCGCAGTGCGCACGGCGTCCGTGTAGCTCTCGATCCCCTCGTCCGGGTAGTACCGGCGCACATGTGTCGGCTTGATAAACGGCAGCATGTAGATGCAGACCAGTCCGAATTGATCCTCCAGAATGACAGGCTCCACATCGCCATGATAAACTGGGGACAGATGCACGCCGCTCCGGTCCAAGAGCCGGGAGCCAAACGCGATTCTCTCGGGAGAGTCGTGATTCCCACTGATGACGAAGACCTGCAGTTCTCGCCTCGCAAGACTGTACAGGAAGTCATCAAACAGCTGTACGGCTTCGGCCGGCGGGACAGGCTTGTCATAGATATCGCCCGCGAGGATTACCGCATCCGGTTCCTCCCGGTCGACGATCTCCAGGCATTTCGTCAGAATATCCCGCTGGTCCTCCAGCATGCTGAACTCGTTGACCCGCTTTCCGAGATGCAGGTCTGAGAGATGGATCAGCTTCAAGTCGCCGCACTTCCTTTCTTAACGTACCATGTCCGGGCAGAGGTCTGAGAGTTTCCGCGCTCCGACCATGTACATGGCTCCGGTAAACTCGTCCCGCAGCTTTTCGATATAGGTTTCGATCCCTTCGACGTCTCCGCCGAACCACGCCACCGCAAACGGTCTGCAGATCATGACCGCGTCCGCACCGAGCGCCAGCGCTTTCACGATGTCGGAGCCGTGGCGGATCCCGCCATCCACGATGATTTTTGTCTGACCCTTCACCGCCTGTGCGATCTCCGGGAGCACTTCCGCTGTAGCCGGGACATCCGGTAGCACACGTCCACCGTGGTTGGAGACGATGATGCCGTCTGCGCCGGCTTCCACAGCCTGCCGGGCCGCCTTCGCCGTCATGATCCCCTTAATAAGAAACGGTTTCTTCGTAAAGGACTTCAAAAGCTTCAGATCCTCAACGGTCTTCGATCCCGGTCCTTCGCCTTTGAATTTCCAGTGGCTGAGTCCGGCGCTGTCCACCACCACACAGGTTGCCAGCGTTCCGCTTTGCTCAAAGCGTTCCATCTTTTCACGGATCCGCTCGTTCGGCAGCGGATTGAACACCGGAATCGCACAGCCCGGGTACTCTGTCACTGCTTCCAGCGCGCCCGCGACGGTCTTCTCGACGATACCGTCCCCGAAACAGTCGACGATGCCGGTTTCGGCGCAGGCACGGATCATCGCGGCATTAAATCCGACGGTGACATCCTCTTTGCTGTACTGGGTCATGGATCCGATCGGTCCGGTCAGGATCGGCAGGCTGAAGCGCTTGCCGAAGAAGTCAAAATGCGTATCCACAGCCGTGTCGGGCACGAAGGTATCGACGTTCAGCCGGATTGCCTTCCATCCCTTCCAGTTTTCATGTGCGCCGTTGCCGGGTGCCTTGGATCCCGGACCGGGCAGAGTGTTTCCGCAACTGAGCCCGTTGCACTCCGGACATGCCTTGCAGTTGAGAATGGTTTTCCTTGCGTTCTCCAGAACTTCCTGATAAGTCATATGATCACCCCATGCCTGCCTGTTTCCCGAACGGCAGAATTTTCACGGTCAATTATAGAGAATTCCGCCGGGAATGTAAACTGTTTTCCGTGTCACCGGCTTCCGGCGCCCTTCCTCCTCATCCGTTCCGCCACTGTGCCTGAAGCCGATATTCCGCAGGTCCTGCAGCACAATCAACGGTTGACATTCCGAGTTATTTGGTTTTTAATGAACCAAAGACAGAATATGCTGTAAAATGCTGATGTTTTAATAATCTGCAGGAGGGATGATGCCCCTATGAAAGTCGTATTGGACCATCTGACCAAGAAGTTCCCCAGTCGCACCCGAAAGGGTGACACGGTCACCGCTGTCAATGATTTCTGCTTTGAGGTTCCCGACGGCAGTCTCATCGGTCTGCTGGGGCCCTCCGGATGCGGCAAGAGCACCGCGCTGAACCTGATCTGCGGGCTGGAGAAGCCCACTTCCGGCAGGATCTTCTTCGGGGACGACGATGTGACCAATCTTCCGCCCGAGAACCGCGGGGTCGGTCTGGTGTTTCAGAACTATGCGCTCTATCCCCACCTCACCGTGCGGCAGAACATTCTCTTCCCGCT
>CAZMXF010000183.1:0-5370 GCA_964570015.1 uncultured Oscillospiraceae bacterium
GTCAGCTCCGCCCACGTCGGCTCCATGGGCGGCATCATGGCCATACGCCGCGGCGAAGCGCATGCCGCCGGCATCCACCTGCTGGATACCGACACAGGCATGTATAATCGAAGCTACATCCGCAAATACTTCCCGCATGGCGGTGTCTATCTGGTTCGCTGTGTCGGGCGGCAGCAGGGACTTATGCTTCAGAAAGGAAATCCGCTTGGAATCCGTGCGTTTTCTGACATCGCACAGGAGGGCATCCGCTACGTCAACCGTCAGAAAGGTTCCGGTACGCGCATCCTGATGGACTATCTCTGTGGGAAAAACGACATTCGTCCGGAACAGATCTATGGGTATGAGCGTGAAGAGATGACCCACAACTCCGTCGCCGTGCAGATCGCGTCTGGTTCCGCCGACGCCGGCATGGGCATCTATTCCACTGCCCATCTCTATGATCTGGACTTCATCCCTGTCTGTGTGGAGGAATACGACCTGCTGATCCCCGAGACCGCCTGGTCCTCGCCCATGGTCCGCCAGCTCATTGAGACGCTGAAGAGTCCGGCCTTTGCCGTGCGCATCGCCTCCATGGGCGGGTACATCCTGGACCATCCCGGCGAGATCATCGACCTGGTCTGAGATGCAGCGCTTTGACGTCGCTGTCATCGGCGGGGGCCTGCTGGGCTGCTTTGCCGCCCGGAACCTCTGCCGCTGGGACACTTCCGTCCTCCTGCTGGAAGCCCGGGAGGATGTCTGTACCGGCATTTCACGGGCCAATTCCGCGATCATCTATCCCGGGTACGATCACAAGCCCGGCACCTTGAAAGCGGCGATGACCGTCCGCGGGAACGAGAGCTTCGGTAGGCTGTGTGAGGAGCTGGATGTTCCGTTCTCCCGCTGCGGCTCGCTGATGCTCAGTTACGGCCCACAGGCGGACACGGTGCTCCGTTTCAAATACGAACGCGGTCTGCGGAGCGGTGTACCGGGCCTCTCTCTGATTTCCGGCCGGGAGGCCGAAACCATGGAGCCCTGTCTCGCCACCGGTGTCAGCAGTGCCCTTTATGCTCCGACAGCCGGAACGGTGAACCCCTGGGAGCTCTGTATCGCTGCTTGTGAAAACGCCCGTGAAAACGGAACGCAGGTCTCTCTGAATACCCGCGTTCTCTCCATACGCTCAGAGCAGGACGGTTATCTTCTCACCACTACCCAGGGGGACTTTTTCACCCGTGCGGTTCTCAATTGCGCCGGTATGCAGGCCTCACATGTTCAGGGCTTCGTTTATCCCTGCCCGGTTTTCATTCATCCGACTTCCGGCGACTATCTGATCCTTGACCGGGACGTCGGCCCCCACCTTTCCCATATCATCCAGGTTGAGCCGGAGGATGGCGGGAAAGGGCTCAACGCGGTCCCGACCGTCGAAGGCAATCTGTTGCTCGGCCCATCCGAGCGGGAGAACGAAACCGACTGGGCAGTCAGCGAGGCGGGCCTGACTTTTGTCCGCTGCTTTGCCGGGCAGGTCTTTCCGGGCTTTTCTCCGGAACATGTCATCCGCTCCTTTGCCGCGCTCCGGCCGAATCCTCAACGTCCGGACGGAAGCAGTATCGGCAGCTTTGTCATTGAGCATCCCGCTCCCGGCTTCTGGAGTCTGATCGGGATCAAAACACCCGGCCTGACCTGTGCCGACCAGCTGGGGATGTACCTTGCCGAAGAGGCAGCTGCTTTTCTTCAACTCTCCCCGAATCTGCACTTTTCTCCCTGCCGCACCGGGATTCTCCGGATGAAGCACCTGAGCCATGCTGCCCGCAGGGAGGCTGTCCGGCAGAATCCGGATTACGGTGAGCTGCTCTGCCGCTGTGAGGGAATCACCCGAGGTGAGGTTCTGGAGGCAATTCGCCGCGGAGCGGTGACGTTGGATGGACTCAAGCACCGGCTCGGCACCGGGATGGGTGCGTGTCAGGGGGCTCGCTGCCAGCAGAGCCTGATTTCCGTTCTCGCGGAAGCACAGGGCGTTTCGGAGGATATGGTCACGCAATCCGGTGGTGATTCCGTTGTTTACGGAGGCAGAGATGGAACACTGTGAACTTCTGATCATCGGTGCGGGTGCCGCGGGGATGTCCGCCGCAGCGGCCGCCTGGGAAAGCGGAGTCCGTGATCTGGTCCTTGTGGACAGCGCTTCCGCCCCGGGCGGCATTCTCCGCCAATGCAGTCACCCTGGCTTCGGTCGGGCAGTTTTCGGCACGGAAAAAACCGGGCCGGACTACGCCTCGTTTCTTTTCTCCCGGTTGGAGGACACTGGTGTCCGATTGCTGGCGGAGACGGAGGTTCTTTCCGTGTCCGGAGATCGCCTTGCCGTTTTATCCTCCCGCAAAGGATTAACAGAACTGGCCTTTCAGCGGCTGATCCTTGCCGCCGGCTGCCGCGAACGCAGCATCGGTTCTCTCCCGATAGTCGGGACACGGCCCGCCGGCGTCTTTACCGCCGGCCAGGTTCAGGAGCTGCTGAATCTCCGGAAGCGGCTTCCCGGTACCGATATTCTCATTCTCGGCAGCGGGGATCTCGGGATGATCATGGCATATCAGTTGCAGGAAGCCGGTGCGCATGTCATCGCACTTGTAGAGCAGGAGGATCACTACGGCGGACTCCCTCGCAATTATCACCGCTTTCTTGAGCCCAGCGGCGTTCCGCTTCTCCTTCGGACCACCGTCACGGAATTGTTCGGCAGCGGGAGGCTCACAGGAGTTCTTCTTCGGCAGCTGGATACCGGAAAGCAGATACGTCTGTCCTGCGACACGCTGGTCACTGCGGTCGGTCTGATCCCGGACCGAGCGCTGGTTTTGGATCTCGGATCACCGGCCTGGCTCTCTCTTGCCGGAAACTGTCACCACGTCCACGAGCTCGTTGACTCCGCGGTCGCCGAAGCTGCCTCCGTCGGCAGGCTCGTCGCTTCCGCCTTTAGGGAAGCGGAACATGATTCCGTTGCCCTTCCCGTTCTCTGCCGTCATCCGCAGCAGTAACGCAAAGCATCGCCTTTTATATGTTCATTTTCGTTCATCTTCATCTTATTTCGTGCAGAACACGGCTGTGATTCTTGTTTTTTCATTCTGCCAGTGATAATATTTTTATAATTTCATACGCTTTTGAAAAGCGGTGGACGAGCCTCTTTCCGGAAGCAGAACCGACACAGCCGTGCTGGGTCTGTTTTGTTTCGGAAAGAGTATTTTTTTACAGGAGGAACCATCATGAAAAAGACCCTTTCCCTGCTGCTTGCCCTGGTTATGCTCTTCTCGCTGGGAATTTCCGCCTTCGCCGCGGATGCGCCCGCCGAAAAGACCGACGCTCTTGTTGTTGACACCATGATCCTGAAGGAATCCGACGACAACATGATCAATAACTACACTCTGCTGGCCGTGAATCCCGAAGCACCTTTTGTGGATGCCGATGGGAATGCCGTCAAGGATGTGGAACTTAACACCGTCGGAGCCGCTGCCCTGATCAACTGGCTTCTATCCGAAGAGGGTGAGACCGCCGCTGCTGACTATGGTTTTGCCGAATATGGTGAATACCTCTTCTACCTGAAGGAAGACCGCCCTGTCTCCACAGCCGACATCCCCGAGGCAACCGATGAGACAAAGCTGATCCGCCTCTCCACTACCACCTCTGTCAAAGACTCCGGCCTGCTGGGCTTCCTGCTTCCGATCTTTGAAGAGAAGTACGGTTACGAGGTCGAGGTCTATTCCGCCGGTACTGGCAAGTCGATCGCCAATGCCAAGATGGGCAACGCCGACCTGATTCTCGTCCATGCCAAGAAGCAGGAAGAGGCTTTTGTCGAGGATGGCTTTGCTTATGTCCTGGACGGCATGGAGTCCGAGCGCATGACCTATATGTATAACTTCTTTGTACTTTGCGGCCCGTCCGCCGATCCTGCCGGTGTGAAGGATGCGGAAGACGTCCTCGCGGCTTTCAAGGCCATCGCCGACGGCAAGTTCACCTTCGTTTCCCGCGGTGACGGCTCCGGTACACATACCAAGGAACTCTCCCTCTGGCCGGAAGAACTTGGCATCACTGCTGAAGCCGAATCCTTCAAGGACTACACTGACTGGTATGTTTCCGCCAATGCCGGTATGGGTGCATGCCTGGTAATGGCAGAGCAGATGGGCGCCTATATTCTCACCGACAAGGCCACTTTCCTCACCTTCCTCGCCAACGACGGCGTGATGTAAGCTGATGTAGGCTTCGGATCGAATTAAGATTCCCTTGATTTGTTTCCGGACATCAAGTAAGATAGCCTTGGGGTTTCCCAAGGCTATCCTTATCTGTCTTTGTCTACCTGTGAAACCAGTATCGGGAGTGTTGGAATGGGTACCGCGATCCAAAAGGCAATCGCTCTGATCTTTTCGTCGGATCCGGAGCTTCTGAATATTCTTTCCACGACGGCACAGCTGTGTCTCACGAGTTCTGTGCTCGCGTTGCTGATCGGTCTTCCCGTCGGCATCGCTCTGGGAGCCGGTCGCTTTCCGGGTCGCAGTGTGCTGGTTGTGCTCAACCGCACGCTCATGGGCATGCCGCCCGTGGTCTGCGGACTGCTGTTTTATATGCTGTTTTCCGGTGTCGGTCCCTTCCGTCATTTGAAGCTGCTCTTCACCGTAAAGCTCATGATCATTGCCCAGGTGGTGCTCATCACGCCCATCGTCATCGGCAATATGGAAACCTATGTCGCGGAGATTGCTCCCTCTCTGCGCGAAACTGCCCGCGGTCTCGGGTTCGGATGGGGAAAGCGCTTTCTTCTTCTGGTCAACGAGTGCGTCTATTCTATTTTCTCTGTCTACCTGCTGGCCTTCGCACGTGCAATCGCCGAGGTGGGCGCTGTCTCAATGGTGGGCGGAGCCATTGCCTGGAAAACCAATGTCATGACCACGGCCATCATGCAGTATACGAACCGCGGAAACTTCACCCTCGGCATTGCGCTGGGCCTGATTCTGATGCTCCTGTCCCTCGCAGTCAACATCGCCGTTTCACTGATGCAGAGGAGGCTGAGCCGATGAAGATCTCCGCCTTCTCCAAAAGCTACGGAAGCCGGGTCGTTCTCCGCTTTCCCGACCTGGAGCTGCCGGATGGATGCATCATCGCCGTCATCGGGCCGAACGGCAGCGGCAAGTCCACCCTGGCCAGAGTTCTGGCAGGCTTAGAGCGTTCCGATCAGAAACGTCCGCCCCTCGTTCCGCTCCGGGTCGGCTATATGCCACAGAAAAGCTATGCTTTCCGCATGAGTGTCGCACGAAATATCGCCCTGAACGGCAGCGATTCCAAACGGCGGGAGACACTTCTCCGTACTTTGCAGATCGACACACTGGCCGGTCAGTCCGCCAAGCGGCTCTCCGGCGGCGAAAC
>CAZMXF010000184.1:0-5342 GCA_964570015.1 uncultured Oscillospiraceae bacterium
GTCTGCCCATTTCGGAAGCCAGCTTCAGCCGCTGCGCCTCGCCGCCGGACAGTCCCGGCGTTTCTTCCCCCAGCGTCAGATATCCCAGGCCGAGGTCCCGGAGCGTTTCCAGCCTTTGGCTGACCGCATTCATGTCCCGGCAGAACTCCAGCGCCGTGTTCACGTCCATATCCATCAGTTCGGGAAGGGATCGCTCCTCACCGGCCTTGTTCCGATAGCGGATCTTCTTTGCGGCCTTCGCATAGCGTGAGCCCCGGCAGTCCGGACATGGGATCTCCACATCCGGCAGGAACTGGACATCCAGAGAGATCTGGCCTGTTCCGTCACAGACCGGGCATCGCAGGGAGCCTGTGTTATACGAAAAGTCCCCCGCCTTATATCCGTACTGCTTTGCGGCTTTCGTTCTGGCGAAGAACTTGCGCAGCTCATCGTGCACGTTCGCGTACGTTGCGACAGTAGAACGGACATTGATCCCGATCGGCGTGGCGTCGATCAGCTTGATATGTTTTATTCCATCCGCATCGATTTTCCGGATGTGATCGGGCATTTTCTTCCCGTTGCACAGAGAGTCCAGCGCGGGGACCAGGCTTTCCAGGACCAGCGTGGTCTTTCCGGAACCCGAAACACCGGTAATGACGGTCAGCCGGCTCTTGGGAATTTTCACGGAAAGCGGTTTGACGGTATGAATGCGGTCTGTCTCCAGGCAGATCGTCCCGTCTGCAAAGAGCTGCTGCGCTGATGGTTCCTGTTTCGGCGTCTGCGTTCCGGAAAGGTATTTGCCAATCACGGAAACCGGATTCTTTTCGATGTCCGCAACCGGCCCTTCCGCGATAACCGTACCGCCTTTCGCTCCGGCCTCCGGCCCCATTTCGATCAGCCAGTCGGCCTGCTTCAGGATCTGAACATCGTGGTCCACAAGCAGCACGGAGTTTCCGTCCTTTACCAGATCGTGCATCACGCCGTTCAGTCCAACGATATTGGCGGGATGCAGTCCGATCGACGGCTCATCGAGAACGTACAAAACACCCGTCGTGCGGTTCCTGACCGCCCGGGCAAGCTGCATTCTCTGCCGCTCCCCTGTGGAGAGCGTGGACGACGCCCTGTCCAGCGTGAGGTAGGAAAGGCCGAGATCCATGAGCCTGGCCGCAACCTCCAGATAGGATTCGCAGATGTTCTGTGCCATCGGGCGCAGCTCCTCCGGCAGAGAAGCGGGCATCCGTTTGACCCAGTCGACCGATTCCTTCAGCGTCATCTCACAGGCCTGATCAAGAGAGATCCCCATCAGCCTCGGCGCCCTCGCAGCCTCGGACAGTCTCGTCCCGTGGCATTCCGGGCAGATGTCCTCCCTGAGGAACTTCTCCACGCGCTTCATGCCCTTTTCATCCTTGACCTTATTCAGCGCGTTGAGCACCGTCGCCGTGGCGCTGTAATAGGTAAAGTCCATCTCGCCCGCCGTGGCGGTGTCTGCCTTCTTCGGGCGGTAGAAGATGTGCTTTTTCTCCATGGGACCGTCATAGACGATCTCCTTTTCCCGCTCGGTCAGGTCCCTGAACGGGATGTCCGTGCGCACGCCCATGGCCCGGCATACATCGGTCATCAGCGACCACATGAGGCTGTTCCACGGAGCGACGGCTCCGTCGTCGATGGAAATGCTCTCATCCGGTACCAGGGTACTGCGGTCCACCGTTCTGACCGCTCCCGTCCCGCCGCAGCATTTGCAGGCCCCCTGGGAATTGAAGGCCAGTTCCTCCGCCCCCGGGCCGTAAAAATGCTCCCCGCACTCGGGACAGACAATCTCCTGCATCAAGGCAACCTGAAAGCCCGGCTTCACATAATGGCCGTTCGGACAGCGATGGCTGGCCAGGCGCGAGAACATCAGGCGCAGGCTGTTCAAGAGCTCGGTGCCTGTGCCGAAGGTGGATCGGATCCCCGGCACCCCGGGCCTCTGGTGCAGCGCAAGCGACGCCGGAACATACAGCACCTCGTCCACATCTGCGCGGGAGGCCTGCGTCATCCGCCTTCTGGTATAGGTTGAAAGGGATTCCAGGTATCTTCTGGAGCCCTCCGCATAGAGCACACCGAGGGCCAGGGACGATTTCCCTGAGCCGGATACGCCCGCGATTGCCGTAATCCCGTGAAGCGGCACATCCACGTCGATGTTCTTCAGGTTATGTACCCTGGCGCCTCTGACTTCGATATTCTTCGGCTGATCTTTGTCTTTCTGAATTGGATTGTTCATATTCTGCTTCCTGTCAGCATCATCTATCGCCGGAAGATAAGCAGCGTAAGGCAGCGTCCAGCGCAGGGAGGTACTGATCCACATATGCACCGCGGATCGGCTCGACAATCATTCGGCCTTCGCTGTCAAAGAAAAAGCTTGTCGGGTAGGCGATCGTCGGAAGGATCTCATCCACGCTTTCAGGCGGCATAAGGTTCAGATAATCCACACCTTTTTCTTTCAGGATTTCTCTGGCCAGCTCATCCATGCCTTCTTCGTCCGCATCCAGGCAGATTCCGACGATCCTGCAGTCGTTTTTCTCGAATTCCTTCGCCAGTTCGGCGAGCTCCGGCATTTCCTTTATGCAGGCATGGCACCAGGTAGCCCAGAGGTTGATCATCGTGACCTTGCTGCCGGCAAACAGATCCTTGCTGTTCACCCGGCTGCCGTCCAGATCGGTCGTCTCAAAGGAAACCACATCGCCGATCTCCAGCACATTCTGTTTTGTCTCGGGTGCGCTGAGCGTCACGGCATTGAGGAAGGCCTCACGATCGTCGGCAAGCTGTCGGAATTCATTGAAGTATTCCTCGCCCATGGCCTCGCGGTATGCTTCCATGTTTTCCTGTAGTTCCGCGTACTGGCCGCCGAAGAAACTGAACTCACCGTCGCTGCCGAGGTTCTCGAACCAGGTGAAATTGTCCTCGCGGTAACCGTTGTTCTCTTTCAGCGCTCTGCGCAGTTCTTCCTCGCCGCGGCCGGCGTTGATGATGATGAAATCATAGAGAAAATCAGAAATCTTGTCGCTCTCCCACCTGGGATCGGGTGCCGCCGGGGGCTCTTCTCCCGCCAGCTTTGCATCCAGCCAGACCAGGAAGTAGTCATCATATGCCTGAAAGTCTTCCGGCGGGAAGGCATAGTAGGACAGTGTGAGTTGTATGATTCCGTCGTCAAGATACATCGCATTCCAGTCCAGGGAGCCCTTGAGATTCCTGTACTTCTCCGGCGTCACATAGTGGAAGCCGATCGATGGCTCATCGATTGTGAAAAGATCGGTCTCCTCCGCGAAGGCAAATGTGCCGGAAGAGGCCAGCAGCAGAACTGCCACCAAAATACACAGTGTCTTTTTCATTGTTCTTATCCTTTCGTACGGGTTCGTTCAAGATTGATTCCGGAATCTGTGGAACAGCAATCACCATTTGCATTTGTAATCATGGCTGCTTGTTTCGCATGCTCTATTTTTTTAGCAACTGAAATTCTGCCTGGCAGCAGGTCAGAATATACTTTTTGGCATACCCTCTCCTGCGTATTCTATCTTTTCTTACTGAGCCCATTGTCATCTATGGTATACGACTTTGAATCCGCATAAGAAGAGACGTAGAAAGAGCAAAGGAGGGACAAACAGATCAGAAAAGAGATGAGTTTTTTTCATCGGGCATAACCTCCCATCATGATGAACAAAGCGGATCATTCTTTATTTCAGTCTCTCACACAGGGGCAGGAGTTCTTCCAGCCGGGCGACGATGCGCTTCTGCTCGGCGAGGGGCGGGAGAGGGATAATAACGTTACGGATAGCGTCAATGGAAATACTCTCTTGCGCAGTAGCTTTTTTAAACTTCGTTAATTCACTATAACCGATAATGCTTCGAAGATAGTAAAGAACATACTCTTCTAACACATGTGGCATAGAATTATTTAGCAATTCTATCTTCCCAACATTTGATCCTAAATGCGCACGGAAACTCCCATCAAAAATTGCAATGTTTCCTATTGTGCCAACATAAGGCGTAAGCAGACACTTTTTTTGTATTTGACTTCTCGGCAATTCGTCTGATACGGATTCAGGTATATGTGATTCGAAATCAAGGACTATTTTTCCATTCTGAACATTCTTGCCTTTGAAGAGTGGAATACCATTATCAGAGAGATTTGGCGCAATGTATTTTGTATATTCGAAGCCAGCTAGTTTAGTAACAAAAGCAATATCATCAATATAGCATACTTTCCAGGAATCAGGAAAAGAATATGGAAAGGCATCCTCAGTGATAATCGGTAAAGACTTTGTTTTTCTAAGTTCACCTTTTTTGATCAGAGCCTGCTTTTCTTTCTGAATCTGCTGATACAGCTCCTCGCCGGTGCCTTCTTCGGGGCGCTGCTCGACCAGCTTACCCTGAATGGCCATCTGGAGAATGGATTTCTGCATGTCGCCGGGGAAACGCTTGTTGAAATCTTCCAGGCGGGTCCAGGCTTTTTCATAGCGGTCAATCAGCGGCAGCAGCTCTTCGATCTTTGCCACGATGCGCTTCTGCTCGGCAAGGGGCGGAAGCGGAATTAATAAGGGTTCGATCTGTTTAAGTGTAATACGAGTTATTCCAGTTCCCTTCATTTGAGCACGGATTATTTTATAGAACAAGTCAGACCTTATCACATACACCAGGTACCATGCACAAAGGCCATCAGGAACTTTAATCAATGCAACACTTGACAGCATGCTAAACGGCTCATCCAAATTGTTAACAGTTACTACCCCTGTAGTAGCACCATCTTTTATTAAAAGAACATCACCTTTTTCTGGATCACATCTAGAATAAATATCACTATGTATTTTACTCGATACATAGGTGATATTATCTAGCACAATTCCATAATCCTTAATATTTTTTGCCGTAACATACATGTACTCTCCCCGTTCAGTATTGGGAGGTGAATGATGTGTTCCATCAGTAATCTTTATTGCTACATCTGTCAGCCGCACCCACTTCCAGCTCTCCGGGATATCAAAGGGAATCTCATCCTCCGTGATCTCCGGCAGGGGTTTTTCCTTTTTGATCTTCCCAGCCTTGATCAGCGCCTGCTTTTCGACCTGGATCTGCCTATACAGTTCTTCGGCAATCCCCTCTTCCGGGCGTTGTTCCACGAGCTTCCCCTGAATGGCAAGCTGAAGAATGCTGTTTTTCAGTTCCTGGGGCGTCATAAGGCTGCGCCTCCCAGCTTCTCCGTGATCTCAGCCAGTACCCGGTCGATCTCCGCATTCAGAGAGGCACGCTCCTCCTGATACCGATGGATCAGGTCCAGGGGATCGAGGATCTCTTCCTCCTCATGGGGGAAGCCGCACTGATCCAGATTG
>CAZMXF010000185.1:0-5322 GCA_964570015.1 uncultured Oscillospiraceae bacterium
TAAAGGGACAAAAGACTCTCCCCACCTTCCTCACAAGATTTCTTTTAAATACCTCCGTTACAATATCAACGATGTGAACAAACAGGCAGAGCGTCGCCAGGGACAAAAGTATATTGTGAGTCCTTTCAAACTACTCATAAATGACGGAAACTATTATCTTCTTGCGTTTAGTGATAAGGATCAGGAAATGCGTTCCTACCGCCTTGACCGTATGAAAGACGTTGAAGAACTGTCTGAGTCAAGAGATGGAGAACATGAATTCATCACAATGGATCTGGATTCTTTCACGCGCAGAACTTTCGGCATGTTCAGCGGAAACCGCAGAGGGATAACACTTCGCTTCATTAATCCCTTGCTTGACACTGTAATAGACCGCTTTGGCACAAAGGGCGTGCGATATAGCAAAGCAGATGACAGTCATTTCTTTATAGAGACAGAAGTTGACATCTCTGATCAGTTCTTCGCTTGGCTTTGCGGATTTGGTAAGAAGGTCAAAATCATGGGTCCCGATCCTGTAATAAAAGATTTTCAGGAGTATCTGGATAAGATAAGAGAAATGTATTGAAAGTGCACTTTCAACTATCACTGCACCAATAACAAATGCCCTCAACCGCTCCCTGGATTGAAGAATCCTTTGGGAAAAGTTGAGGGCATTTCGTTAGGGGGTTATTTTCTTCCGCTGTTGCCGCAATACGTACATTGCCAAAAGTTCCCATGGTCAACAACAGGACTGCCGCAATTGGGGCAGCGCATCGTGTCCTTCTGTTTTTCTTTGTGAACATAGCTGCCTTTTCTGGCAACTATCCCGATGGCAACAGCTGCTACAGCAAACAGGATCAGTTCAGCCAAAGCCAGCATAATACATCTTCCATTTCCTTCACCGTTCATCTGTCATGTATTTTTGAATATAGTATAAGGATTATAACACGAAAAAAATGAAGGAGCAATTCTTTCGGCACAGATATGGTTGAGGGCATTTTATAATAGAGTTACTTCAAAGTTGTTAAAAGTTGTTATGAAGTAGTGGGGGAGTTAAATCATAGTCCTTATGAAGTCACTTATTTCTTCATACTAATTCTTTGATGATTGTTCTTCATTTGAGCCAAAGGCGAAAGATCTTCGTAGTTTTTTGCTATGTCAGCATCAAATATTGCGCAGTAGTGTTTCGTCATATCCAGTGTTGAGTGACCCAGCAAATGCTGTAAAGAAAAGGCATTTCCTCCACAGTCGATTAAAAACTTCTTCGCGAACGTGTGGCGAAACATGTGGATGCTGGTTTTTTCTATGCCACGACGTTTGTTGTATTTTGCAATCGCACAACGTAAGCCGTTCTCTGTTTGCTGTTCACCAAACTCATTAGGAAAGAGGTAGTCATCAGCGTTTCCGCCACGAATTCTCAAATATTCCTTCAATGTAATGCAGAGCGATTCACAGAGGGGAATAACCTGTGAGCGTTTATTTTTCGTGTGGCGAAGGTAGATGACACGATTTTCGAGATCCAGATCCTTTATTTTGATGTTGCGAATGGTGGCAGCACGGCAGCCGTTGTTCAACAAAAGATTGATGATCACCCAATTGCGATACTCTGAAAACTTACAAGTACGTGTGTTTGGCTTTTTCAAGAGTATTTCTAATTCATGGTCAGAGTATGTTTCTTTGATCGTCTCTTCGGCTTTGTAGAGTGGAATATGAAGATTTGTGATTCCTTCTTCACGGCACCAAGTCAAGAAGGTGGAGATAGTTCTCGTGTAACTCCTAATGGTGTTTGAGGTAAGGCCAGCCTCACGCATAGCAGCAATCATTTTCTCAAAGTCAGTTTTGCATAAAAAATCAATCGGCTTGTCCAGATCAATGTGCTTTTCCATTGCTGAAAAATGTTGCTCATAAGTCGCTATTGTCTTGTCGCTAAGTCCTTTTGATTTGCAATGTAGGATGAAACTCTTGATTTTATCCCTTGCTAGCGCGCTTGATTCCATGGAAATGCGTTTCTTCGGCATCACCGATTCACCCCCATAAACAGGCGCTTCTCGCCATTGTCAGACATAAAAAACAGCACGCTTGATTCCTCCTTTTTCTTCAAAAATCAAGAGTGCTGTTTTTCATAAGAGCATAAAAAGAAAACGCTGAAATCATTACTGATTTCAGCGTTTTGGTCCGAGTGACTGGATTTGAACCAGCGGCCTCTTGAACCCCATTCAAGCGCGCTACCATCTGCGCTACACCCGGATATTCGGGCTGCCCATTTCCGACAGCCCAAATATAATAGCACAATTTGAATCGTAATGCAATAGAAAAAATCGAATTCCAGAAAAAAACGCTTAAATCTCCGGCAGGACAATATAGCCGTCGACATTGACTGTTATCCCGCTGCCGCCTGCGGCGAGAGAATTCAACATGCCTTGAAGCTTCATGCCGGAATCGGGCACCTGCTCCGCTGCCGGAATCTCATATTCCGGCGTTACCAGTCCGAAAGCGGAGAGAGTCGGTGTGGGAGCGGGTGTCGGCGTTGGCGTTGGCGTCGGTGTCGGTGTGGGGGTTGGCGTTGGCGTCGGTGTCGGTGTAGGTGTTGGCGACGGCAATGGCGTAGGTGCGGGTGTTGGCGTAGATACCCAGATCGGTGTACTCACCGGTGTGGGAGCGGGGGTTGGCGTCGGTGTCGGAGTCGACGTCGGGGTGGGCGTAGGCGTGGGTGCAGGTGTGGGCGTAGATACCCAGGTCGGCATATTCACCGGGGTAGGTGTCGGAACAGGCGTGGCCGTGGGTGTCGGAGCAGGAGTTGGTGTCGGTTTGGAGGTCTGCGACGGTGAAGCGGTCGGCGGTACGGTCGAAGATGCAGCGGGGGAAGGCGTTACGGACACCTCCGGAAGCTCGACTGACCGGTGACGAAGCAAGATGACCAGCAGAAGGATCAGCACCAGCACGACAGCAACAATGAGAAGAACGGTCTTCTTTTTCATTCGTTTGTTCTCCCGAATAGTTCAGGATTTGGATAGTCCAGACGGATCAGCCAGCCTGCTTCAGTTCAGACGCAGCTTTATAGTAGTAATACAGTGCGGTCATCGCATCGACCATATCACTGCCGGAAGACGCATCCTCCAGACAGGCCTTGACATAAGACAGAGCGGATACCTGTACGGTCATGGGATCTGCCCCTGCGGTTGTGACAACGACGTGGTGTGTGTCACCCAGCTGATCTGCGGAGATCTCCGGGATGACAATCCGATACCGGCCGTCTGCCTCGGATACAACGGGGACTGGCGTCCCGTCCACAACGGCACTGATCTCACCGCTGTAATCCTCCGCCGGATCCAGATAGAGGTAGATGGAAGTCGCGGAATCGAGAACCAGAGAGCAGGATGCCGTCCGGATATTCCGATTCCGGTCTCTCAGGAAGGCCTGATCCGCGAGCTCGTCCAGAATATCGGAAATCTGTTCTGCCGAATAGGACTCGGTAAAGTGCGTCGTCATCCGGACATGATCCGCATCTGCCGTCCGGTTCTCAATTCCGGAGAGAAAAGCCTGGGAATAATAACCGTAGTCCAGGAGAGAGCGGGCCAGGGCTTTCACCTCATCAGAGATCTCGTCGTTGTTAACCAGGGCGTTGAGGTAGGCCTCAGCGGTATAGAGCTGTGAAACCGTCTGCTCTTCTCCGTTTACACGATAATGGAAGTCAGCAGTAATCTCGTCCGCCATCTGCAGGGCATTCAAATTGCAGGTAAAGCCATAATATCCGTTGCCGCCGAGGTCGGTATCGTCCGGGTCAAAGACGTCCTGCTGCGTCTTGTCATTGACCGTAAAGCTCATATAGCTTTCGGAATAGTCAGCACCTTCGAACGTCGGCAGATCCATGAAGAAGTTCAGGCCCAGTTCTCCGCCGAGAATCAGGGAATGCGTTGTGAAAACAGGTTTGGCTTCTTTGAATGCTGCCGTAATCGTTACGTTCCCGGCTGGCATGACAAATGTGCTGTCCGGAAGAAGCTCAACACCGGATCCGTCAGCCGCCGTCACAGAAAGGCTTTCCGTCATATATCCGGAATCCGGCATAACAGTCAGTGTGACTGTTTCGCCCATGGCCGCAGAAGACTTGTCTGCAAGGACGCTGCCGTGCTCTGCTCCGCTGACCGAGACAGGGAAGAGAATCGGCCTGAACGCAGCGAAGACAGTCACATCACCGGCGGGCATTTCAAAGGAAAGCGAGGGACTGTCCGTCGTGGATGCAAATACGGTTCCGCCCAGCATTACCTGCAGAGACTCAAACTCATAGTACTCAGCCGGAACAGCGGTCACGGTTACAGATTCGTGAACGGCGGCTGCAGAGGAAGGCAGGTTTACGGTACCGTTCACAATCCCGCTGTCTGCGGAAATACCATAACGGTCAGGATACACGGAAATCACACAGGGATTCTCACGGCTGAAGCCCGTGCTTGCCTGATCGGCAACGCTCACGAGGGATCCGCAGTCCACGACAACGGCAACAGGCGCAACAGGGCCATAGTCGGAACTGTCGGCCGCACTGCGTTGGAGAGATGCACTCGTGTAGTCTGCGATTCCGGAAAGATCAAAGGCAGCGATGCCGGAGTCATCCGTCACAAGCGAAGCGGCGACTTCCCCTCCGGAAAGAACAAGCTCCAGAAGGAGATTGCTCACAACACTGTTGTCCGGGGCAACGGCCTGAACCCAGAGTGTTGGGAATTCGGGCGTGGGGTTCGGAATTTCCAGTTCGACAGTCTCGAGCTCATTCTCTGCCAGCGCGAAGACGGAAAAGAGGCTGACGAGCATAAAAATGCAGATGACTAGCGAAAGAAGTCTGCGAACAGAATGCTGTTTCATTGAGATACCCTCCGATCTTGAAGTATACCGATTTTACCGTTTCAGCTGACCTACAAACTCTTATTTTTTTACAAAACGCAGATTCAGATCCGCATTTCCGCTTACACCGGGGATCGAGGCCTCAAAGCTGCACTGCCAGAAGTCACAGGCGTAATAGTAATCAGGAAAATCTCCGGGGACGGACACCCAGAAGGCATAATCCGTCAGACGGGAGAGATCAAAGCCGTAGTAGCCGAGATAGCGATTGAAGTAGACACCGGCGTCATAACCCGCGTTCTCAATGGTACGGCAGAATGCCACCGCGCAGTCGGTCAGGGTCAGATCACCCAGACCGGCGGTGCGTGCCTGCTCCTCGTCGATCTTTTCCCAGTCATAGATAATCGGCAGGTTCACCCGGAAGCCCCGGAGATGATCGATGACAAACTCGGCTTCCTCAATGGCTTCACTGACGTTGGTCGCCTGGGAGAAGAAGTAAACGCCGGTATCCAGCCC
>CAZMXF010000186.1:0-5314 GCA_964570015.1 uncultured Oscillospiraceae bacterium
GTGCTCAGTCTTCTGTTTAACTGAGGGTAAGGAGTATGAGTCAGAAGAAGGTCAAGCAGCCGGTAACCAAGGGCAGAGCGAAAGTTCCGGTAGTGATGCAGATGGAAGCGCTCGAATGCGGAGCTGCATCGCTGGCCATGGTGATGGCTTATTATGACAAATGGGTGCCGCTGGAACAGGTACGGCTGGACTGCGGTGTATCACGCGACGGATCGAATGCCAAAAATATTCTGATTGCGGCTCGAAGTTACGGATTCGAGGCACAGGGATATCGTTGTGAGATCGATTCCCTGAAAGACAGCATGGAGTTTCCGTGCATTATTCACTGGAATTTTAATCACTTTGTAGTTCTGGACGGATTTCAAGGGAATTATGTATGGATCAATGATCCGGCAAGAGGTGAGGTCAAAGTCACGATGGAGGAGTTTGGCCGCTCTTTTACCGGTGTTTGCCTACAAATCAAACCCGGCCCGGATTTTGAGCCCGGTGGGAAACCGAAAAGCACCGTGGAATTTGCTCGCAAGAGACTTCGCGGTGCAGGCGCAGCTGTTGCTTTTGTGCTTTTTTCCACCGTAATTGGGTATCTCTTCGGTATCATCAATCCGCTGTTTTCCAGGTTCTTTATGGACCGACTGCTGACCGGGGAAAACAGAGAACTGCTGATGCCGTTTCTTGTGCTGCTTGCCCTGATGGGTGGAGCGCAGGTAGTTACCTCATGGGTTCAGGCTGTTTACAACATGAAGCTGAACGGAAAGATGGCGATCGTCGGAAGCAGTGATTTCATGTGGAAGATTCTGCGTCTGCCTATGGAGTTTTTCTCTCAGCGCATGGGCGGAGATATCCTGCAGCGACAGGGGACGAACGCATCCATCGCCAGTACCTTGGTTAATACCCTCACACCGCTTGCGTTGAATACGATCATGATGATCTTCTATCTGGTCGTCATGGTTCGTTACAGTGTGCTGCTCAGTATCCTCGGCATCTTCACGATTATCCTGAACCTGTTGGTATCAAGGATCATATCGGCAAAACGGGTTAATGTAACCCGAGTGCAGATGCGTGATTCGGGCAAGCTTGCTTCTGCGACGGTTTCCGGCATTCAGATGGTGGAAACCATCAAAGCCAGCGGAGCGGAGAATGGTTATTTCCAGAAGTGGGCTGGATATCAGGCATCGGTCAATACGCAGAACGTAAAATACGCCAGGATCAATCAATACCTCGGCATGATTCCGACACTGCTTTCGGCCGTTGCAGAGTCATCGGTCCTGATTTTAGGCGTGTGGCTTACCATGTACGGAAATTTCACCCTTGGTATGATCATGACGTTCCAGCAGTTTCTCAGTTCGTTCATGTCTCCGGCTATGACTTTGATTTCGGCCGGGCAGACGATCCAGGAAATGCGCACACAGATGGAGCGTGTGGAAGACGTTATGCAATACCCGGAAGATCCTAACTTTTCGGATCATCCGCTGGATGAGGATGCCGATTATTCCAAACTGTCTGGGAGTGTGGAGCTCAAGCACGTAACCTTCGGATATTCCAGACTAGGTCAACCTTTGATCCAGGATTTTTCCATGAGCATGAAACCCGGGAGCCGCGTGGCGTTTGTCGGCAGCTCTGGCTGCGGTAAATCGACTCTCTCTAAACTGATTTCCGGACTGTATCAGCCCTGGAGTGGAGAAATCCTTTTTGACGGAAAGCCGATCTCGCAGATCGACCGCAGCGTCTTCACCGGCTCAGTGGCAGTGGTTGATCAGGATATTGTCCTGTTTGAAGATACGATCGCGAACAACATCAAGATGTGGGATGAGTCCATTGAAGACTTCGAGATGATCCTGGCTGCGAGAGATGCACAGATTTATGATGATATCATGGCTCGTGACGGGGGCTTCTACGGAAAGCTTACCGAAGGCGGCAAGGACCTCTCCGGAGGACAGCGGCAGCGTATTGAGATCGCACGCGTACTGGCGCAGGATCCGTCGATCATCATCATGGATGAGGCAACATCCGCACTGGACGCAAAAACCGAATATGAGCTGGTAAAAGCAGTTAAAGACCGCGGGATAACCTGTATCGTCATTGCGCACAGGCTTTCTACGATCCGAGACTGTGACGAGATCATCGTCCTGGACAAGGGAAAGGTTGTGGAAAGAGGAACTCATGAAGAACTCTATGCCAAGGGCGGATACTATTCAGAACTGATCTCAAATGACTGAGGAGGTGTGGTGAATGGGCTGGTTTGACGAACAAATCAGGCAGAGAAAACTGAGCGATCAGGAAGTCTTTGAGGAATCCATTTTCCGCATGGCTTCAGTTGTCCTGGGAAAGCAGCGTGCCGGTGTACTGGATGACGACCGGATCGTGACGAAAGCCGCGATCGATGAAATCCTGAAGTATTATCATTATAAGCCGACCGATATTCCGGAAACTATTCGGGACTTCGATGAGCAGATGGAATTCTGCCTGCGTCCGCACGGGATCATGCGGCGTAATATCAACTTGGAAGAGGGCTGGTATAAGGATTCCTTCGGTCCTGTGCTTGCGTTCCGAAAAGAAGACGGTGTCCCGGTGGCACTGTTTCCCAAACCGTTTATCGGCTACTGGTATCGGGATCCGGATGGCAAGAAGATTACGGTCAACAGGGAGAATGCGAAACAGTTTGACAGAGATGCAATATGTTTTTATAAGCCTCTACCGCTTCGTGAACTTGGCATATCGGATCTGATCGTCTATCTTTCAGAATGCTTGAATTCCGGAGATATCGTGACCCTGGTAGCTCTCACGTTGATTGGTACCCTCTTCGGCATGCTTTTGACGAATATCACAAGAGCGCTGACCGGATTTGTACTGGAAAGCGGAAACGGGACATTGCTTCTGGGAACCGCAGCGTTTATGATTTCTGTTATCTTCTCACAGCAGTTGATTTCTGTAGTGCGCTCACTCATGATGAACCGGATCGAAATCAAGACCTCACTGTCGGTTGAGGCTGCGATGATGATGCGTGTACTGAACCTGCCGGCAAATTTCTTCCGGAAATACGCTTCCGGTGAACTGTCCAGCAGGTACAGCGCGGTTAACCAGCTTTGTTCTCTGTTGCTGGGGAGTGTGTTTTCCACCGGTCTTTCCTCACTTATGTCACTGCTCTATATCACACAGATCTTCCATTATGCGCCTGCATTGGTGGGACCGGCCCTGGTTATTATTCTGATCAGTGTCGCCATCAGTATCGTTACCACGATCACTCAGATGAAAATCAGCAAGCAGGCGATGGAGAAACGTGCAAAGGAAAACGGAATGAGCTTTGCCCTGATTACCGGAATCCAGAAGATCAAGCTGGCCGGTGCGGAGAAGCGTGCGTTTTCCCGTTGGGCAAGGGCCTATTCCGATGCAGCGGAACCGACCTATAATCCTCCTGTTTTCATCAAAGCAAACGCTGCGATCACGAGTGCGGTTTCTCTGGCCGGTACGATCGTACTTTATTTTCTTGCGGTGGAGACACGAGTCAGTCCGTCTGAGTATATTGCGTTCAATTCGGCTTACGGTGCCGTGACCGGCGCGTTTGCCGCCCTGACAGGCGTGGCAATGTCGGTGGCCCAGATCAGGCCAATCCTTGAGATGGCAGAACCGATATTGAAGACAGAGCCGGAATCTACCGAAAACAGAAAAATGGTGACAAAGCTCAACGGAAGCATTGAGCTGTCCAATGTTTTCTTCCGCTACAACGAGAGTATGCCCTATGTGGTTAACGGCATGAATCTGAAGATCAGAGCGGGAGAATACATCGCCATTGTCGGAACAACCGGCTGCGGAAAAAGCACGCTCATGCGGCTCCTGCTTGGGTTTGAAACCCCGGAAAAAGGCGCCATCTATTATGACGGTGTGGATATGTCAAAACTGGATCTTCGCTCTTTAAGGAGAAGAATCGGCGCTGTAACGCAAAACGGCAGTCTGTTTCAGGGCGATATCTATTCCAACATCGTGATTTCAGCTCCGCATCTCTCGCTGAATGAGGCTTGGGAGGCAGCAGAACTGGCGGGTATAGCAGATGATATCAAAGCGATGCCGATGGGGATGCAAACCATCATCTCTGAAGGACAGGGCGGCATCTCCGGCGGGCAGAAACAGCGTTTGATGATTGCGCGCGCAGTTGCACCCAAACCGAAAATTCTGATGTTTGACGAGGCGACTTCCGCTCTTGACAACAAAACGCAAAAACAGGTTTCCGAGGCATTGGACCGCCTCAAATGCACTAGAATCGTAATCGCTCACCGACTCAGTACCATCAAGAACTGCGACCGGATTCTTGTACTGGATAAGGGACAAATTCTCGAAGACGGTACCTATGATGAGCTCATAGAACGCAACGGTTTCTTTGCAGAACTTGTTGCGAGGCAGAGACTTGACAATACATAAGAAGGGAAGTAACCACATGGCTCATCCGTTGATTAACGTCAACTTTTATAATGCGATCCTGCATTTTGAAGATAGCGAGGACGCCCAGGAATACTACTATAAGGTTATGAACAGCGCTGTGGAGCGCAATGGAAAACAATACACCGTACGTGATCAGATTCTCCGTGTCTATGCGATGCTGTTCTGCGATGACATCGGTGCAGTGGCTGGTCAGATCGCCAGCCCGGAAGATGTGGAAGCGACAGCGGACCGTCTCTATACCGGTGCAATGGGCTTCGACCCGAGACACTGGTATCGGATGCAGCACCATTTTCCTGTAATCGATGAAGACAATTACGAGCGGTTTGCGGCACTGGTAATCGCTGACCTTAGTGCCGGTCCCCTTCGGGAGGCGGCTCTGAACGGCGGCGACATGCTGATCGTGGGAGAGAGAGACCCTCTCATCATGACGAGTGAAGAGAGAAAACACCAGAAAGTCCGGACGATCGATGTGAACGACATTTTTCCTGGAGGAGATAAGGAATGACCGTCCTTACCGTTTTGGAGAATGAAACAGAGCTGATTAAAACCAGAGATCTGATCGCCGAGATTATTCCGGATGCAGATCTGCTATGCTTTGAAAACAGTCTGCCGGCTTTGGCAGCAGCTCGTTCTAGGGAGATCGACATTGCGATTCTGGACACAAAGCTGACAGAACTCAGCGGAATCGATTTCGGCCAATATCTTCAGGATCTTTATCCCCTCATAAACCTGATCTATCTGTCAGAGGAAAAGGAGCTGGGATATGCGGCGATGAATCAGCATGCCAGCGGATTCCTGCTGAAACCTGCCTCCCGCGACAATCTACAGAGAGAGCTTGAAGATCTGCGCCATCCGGCGGCTCAAAAGTACCAGAAAAGGG
>CAZMXF010000187.1:0-5302 GCA_964570015.1 uncultured Oscillospiraceae bacterium
CGATGTATGAACTGATGCAGGTGTCGGAGCACTGCTACTACATCCAGAGTCCGGCCAAGATCGGACTCGTAAAGCTCAACGACACAGAGGTCTGCCTGATTGACAGCGGCAATGACAAAGAAGCCGGACGCAAGGTGCGGCAGATCCTGGACAAGAACGGCTGGAAACTCACTGCCATCTACAACACCCACTCCAACGCCGACCACATCGGCGGGAACCGGTATCTGCAAGGCCAGACCGGATGCAGGATCTACGCACCTGGGATAGACTGTGACTTCACCCGGCATCCGCTGCTGGAGCCGTCCTTCCTCTTTGGTGGATACCCGCCCAGGGAACTGCGGCATAAGTTCCTGATGGCACAGGAGAGCGATGCGGAATACCTCACACAGGAGGCACTGCCGGAAGGCTTTACCATGATCCCGCTGCCGGGGCATTTCTTCGACATGGTGGGCTTCCGGACACCGGATGACGTAGTGTATCTCGCCGACTGTCTGTCCAGCAGGGAAACGCTGGAAAAGTATCGCATCGGGTTTATCTATGACGTCGGGAGCTATCTGGACACGCTGGAGAAGGTCAAGACGATGGAAGCCAGATTATTCGTCCCCGCCCATGCCGCTCCTGCTGAGTCAATCACGGAACTGGCAGAGTATAACATCCGGACGGTCCGGGAGATCGCGGAGCGGATCCTGCAAATCTGCGAGCAGCCGATGAACTTTGAGCGAATCCTGCAGACGCTCTTTGCCGACTACGGACTGACCATGAACTTCGAACAGTACGCACTGGTCGGAAATACCGTGAAGTCCTATCTTGTCTGGTTGAAGGACAGCGGCAGAATGGATGCGGAGTTTACGGACAATCTGTTGCTCTGGCATACGGTGAAGTAATCAGGAAAAGCCGCATCGGACAGAGGACCAAGATCAGAATTGAAGTATTTGAGCAGCTGCATCCGGGCCGAACCAGCCGCCATTTTATTATGCTTTCCCAACGGTAAGGATATCATGAATCTCAAATAAGCCTGACATCAATGATGAGGTGAGAGCTATGAAAAACCCGTTTCTTTCTCATATTGCAAAAATCACGGCGCTGCTGGTATGTGCAGCTCTTATGTCCTGCCTGCTGACCGGCTGTACCGTCCCTGTGACAGGACGGAATCTGATTGCAGCGGCTTTGGGCCCGACAGCGTCATCGTTCTTCGTCAATTCCTCTCAGGTCCGGACGGATACTGCAGGTGCTGCACTGCCATGTTACTATGACACGGCCTCGGGGACCTACTACTATGTCTGTGAAGATCTCAATAAGGTAAGTGCAACGGAATATGCGTACACGCTGCGTGCATTTTACTTCCAGAACGGGATAATTCGAAACCGCACTCTTGCTACCCGCACCGTGCTCTACAATACCTCCGGACAGGCTTTTACCAGCTGCCGGGATTATGCGGGCAATGCGATGACAGATGCGGATTACGCAAATTATGCGGATCGCTTCTTTTCCGGCTGCACCAAGGTGAACCTCTCGCTGGACAGCGGAGCGTCCGCTGTGATTCCGCCTGCCGTGGTGACGCCGATCGCTACACCGATCCCCACACCCGCGCCGACACCGACTCCCTCATCAGAGACATACTACGGTCCGGCACCTGTGATCACCAAAAATCCCACCAGCGAATCCCTTGCCATCGGTGGAACCACATGGTTTATTGCCCACGCGCAGAACGCAAACCGCCTCACCTGGCAGGCGGTCAGCCCGGCGGGACTTGTCTATACGGCTGCCGAGGCGCTGCGTCTCCATCCGGGCCTTGTACTGGAAAACCAGGCTAACGATACGCTTGCAGTGCGCAATGTTCCGGCTTCTCTCAACGGGTGGGGCTTCCAGGCCCGCTTCGAGGGTACGGGCGGTGTGGCCGTCAGCAGTGCGGCTTACATCTATGTGGGCGACTATGTAGGGGCATATCAGAGCGTCCTGAGCGCATACCGCGCAGCGTATCAAGTGGGCGGTCACACAGCTCAATATGCGACGGGCAGCGGCCTGAGCCCGATGATCGCACACAGCTCCCATGTTGGCTATGCCTTTAAGGACCTGGATAAGGACGGCACGCCCGAGCTTTTTGTCGCAGGGCTCAATACCGACGATATGGCCCGCTCCGTCGCCTATGACGTATATACGCTGATCGGAGGTATCCCGACACGCCTGGCTGTCTCCACGGATCAGGAGAAGTTCTACCTCTGTACGGATAACGCCATCTTTTGCAGAGGATCCCGCGGTTCCGGGCTGACGCATGCATTCGTCTATCGCTTCTCAAACAACAGCCTTAAACCGGTTGAGGGATATATGAGCACATTCACCGGCAGCAGCAGGGATGGCTACTACTACCAGATCGGTGCCTATTCTCCCGAGCCCCGTGACGGAGATGTTCAGGTGCCGCAGAGCACCTTTAACAGTCGAGTCTATGAGCGGGAGAATATGGTCTTTCAGCTTTTGATGACTCAGATCGCATAATGGAAGGGCCGGAACGGATCCGGGAACGATCTCGGTTTCTGAAAGAATCTTAATTCCTGCCGCCTGTGGGAGTAACCCCGCAGGCGGCAGTTTTGCATTGAAAAACAGCAGGAATCCGCCGGATTTCCGTCATAAGGGTCGGAGCGGATCTGCAGGGGGCCGGATTGAAATATGGACGATTCCGATATTTTGTGGTAAGCTATGTTCAATTTGAAGAAAATCCCTGTGAGGCAGAAAGGAGAATACGATGGGTTTCACATTACGGGAGCTGCTGATCTTCCTGATGGACTGCTTTTTCGGCGGGAGCTGGCCCCGGGGGACCGTGACAGGATTGCTGTTTATCGTCGGAGAGTGGGGCCTGCTGCAGAAGTCCGGTTTGAAGGGCTGGTGGGCGCTGATTCCGTGCGCAAGAGAATACCAGCTGGCACGCTGTGCAGGACGGGAGCCGGAAGGGCGGATTCTCAGTGTGGCGGAGTTCGGAAGAATCATAGCCAATGGAGTGATGTATTATCTGAATGGTGGAGGAGGAATCATCGCTTCCGTTTTCTTGGTGGTGGAAATCTCCCTGGAGATTGTTGTATTCCTCTATCGTTTGCAGGTTTTCGGCGGGCTGATCGAGGTTTACGGAACCAGAAAACGCTGGATGTGGCTGTGGTTCCTCCAGAGCGTCAGATGGATTCCGGCTCTGATCTGGGGCTGGACGAAGACCTTCCGGCCCGAGTGGCAGGTGGAAGATCTGCGCAGAGAAATGTCGGCCCGTGCGTCGAGCGGGGACACGACCGTGATGGAACACGGCCTCACGGTGAACCTGAAGGAGCGAAGCACCAGGGACTTTTTCCAAAAGAAAATCCTGCTCTGGGATATTCATATGGTGATCCCTCAGGGACATATGGTGCTGCTGCTGGGAGGTTCCGGAGCGGGTAAGACCACCCTGGTCAACGCCATCAACGGATATGAAAAGGCCAATGCCGAAATCATGCTCAACGGCAGTAACATGTATACCCAGTATAAGAGCATGCAGTATGAAACCGGTTTTGTCCCGCAGCAGGAACTGATGCGGAACAAGGACACGGTATATAATACGCTGATGGACGCAGCAAAGCTGCGCCTGCCCAAAGATGTACCGGGAGACGTCAGACGCAAACGGGTAGAGGAGGTCATGGAGATCTTCGGCCTGACAGCGGTTCGGAACAGTCTGGTACAGAAACTTTCCGGCGGCCAGAAGAAGCGTCTTTCTATCGCCATGGAGCTGATTTCCAATCCCTCGCTCTTCATTCTGGACGAGCCGGATTCCGGACTGGACGGCGTCATGGCCAGAGAACTCATGCAGCAGCTGCGCAAAACGGCGGATACCGGCAAGATTGTCATCGTTATCACCCATACGCCGGATCGGGTGATCGAGTTCTTTGACGACGTGATTGTGCTGGCGAAGGATTCGGCCCGAACGGGGCGGCTGGCTTTCTATGGCAGCATTCAGGAAGCGCGGGAATTCTTTGACTGTGAAAAGATGGAAGAAATCGTAAAGCTCGTTAACCGCCCGGAAGAAGGCGGCGCGGGAATGGCAGATGCATTCATCACAAAATACCTGGAGGTGCAGCATGCCTGAGGAAAAAAGACAGAACCCTTTTCGGCGGATCAGAATCCGCTATCGCGGCAGGTTCAGCCAGATTCAGATCTACCTCGGGAAGCTGCTGCGAATGTTCCTGTACCAGAGTGACTGGAAGGTGCTGCCCATGTCCGCCATGGTGGCGGGACTGGTAGGTCTGGTAATACGAAAACGCTTCTTCGCGACCATGGAAGGGACGCTTATGAGTGCCCTGGCGGTCACCTGCCTCTGCCTCTGGAACGGCTGTTTCAATTCCATTCAGGTGATCTGCCGGGAACGTGACGTGATCAAACGGGAACACCGGTCCGGAATGCATATCAGTTCTTATATCGCCGCACACATGATCTATCAGGCTCTGCTCTGCCTGTTGCAGACCGGCATTACACTCTACGTGATGAGGGCGGTCGGGGTTCGGTATCCGCAGGAAGGCCTTATGACACGGTACTTTATACCAGAGTTCAGTGTTTCGCTCTTTCTGATCACATTTGCGGCGGACATGATGTCGCTCTGGATTTCGGCCATCAGCCATACGACCACCGCTGCCATGACCATCATGCCGGTGATTCTGATCGTGCAGCTGGTGTTTTCCGGTGGAATGATGAGTCTGCCGGTACGGGCGGAACCGGTTACCAAAGTGATCATTTCCAACTATGGCCTGAAGCTGATTGCTACGCAAGCCAACTATAACGCACAGCCACTGGGCTCAGCCTGGGGCACCATAGAACGGATGAAAGGAAACGAAATCAAAGCGACCTTTACGGTTGGACAAGTTCTGGATTATCTGGGTGATCCGAATAATCCCGCTGCGGAACAGATTCGCTCTGTTGCACTGACGGGCGACAACAGTCTGCTGGGAACTGTCACAATCGGAATGGTGGTGGATGAAGTCAATACCAGCGAGGATTCCGAGCAGTTCCGCTCCCAGACGATCCCAATCGAAACCACGGTGGGAGAAGTAATCAAGATGCTGGGAGAACAGGAAGTCCGGGAGTATGTCGAGACTAGGGCGACGGAGAGCGCTCAGGTGAGCGACTATGACTATGACTGGCGAAATGTTGCCACCTATTGGCTTTGCCTGATTCTGTTCGCAGTGGTGTTTGCCGGCCTCTCGACAATTACGCTGGAACTGATCGACAAGGACAAGCGCTGAGAGCAGACGGAGAGAGCAATGGATTATACAGGACACTATCTTTCATCTCTTGG
>CAZMXF010000188.1:0-1885 GCA_964570015.1 uncultured Oscillospiraceae bacterium
CGGTGTTCAGGGCCATGCCGCCCCAGCCGCAGATGCCGATGATACCGATACGGTCAGGATCCACTTTATCGCACAAAGAGAGGAAATCCACCGCTGCCATAAAGTCCTCCGTGTTGATGTCCGGAGAAGCCATATAGCGCACGTTCCCGCCGCTCTCACCTGTGAAGGATGGGTCAAAGGCAATCGTTAAAAAGCCGCGCTCCGCCATGGTCTGTGCGTAAAGGCCGGAACACTGCTCCTTGACCGCGCCGAAGGGACCGCAGACCGCGATTGCCGGAAGTCTGCCTTCTGTGTTTTTCGGCACATACATGTCGGCCGCCAGCGTGATCCCGTAACGATTGACAAAGGTTACCTTGCTGTGATCCACTTTTTCACTCTTCGGAAACGTCTTGTCCCATTCCTGTGTCAGTTTCAATTCTTCCTTCTTGATCATGATTCTTGCCTTCCTTTCGTTATTTCGCCGCAATTGTTTTTTTCAGTCTGTCGGATCACGTAATCCATACAATCCACTCTTCTTTGAGTTTTGTGCAGTTCATCCATCAGGTCACATCTGCAGAGACGCAGATATCGGATCAGGTCTTCTGTGTGACCTGCGGCCAGAAGCCTTTTTACTTTGTCAATGGCGTTCTGTCCCAGGCCTGCATTCGACAGTGCCATTTCCATTTTTTCAAGCCGTTCATTCATAACGCCATCCCGTCTTTCTGTTTTCGGTTTTATTATATCCTCTTGTGGAATATCGTGCTAATGGTTATAATGAATATCATGAAATTCTGATATGGAATATCGCAAAGAAAGGAGTGTTGTTCTTTGGAGATACGGATCTTGCGTTATTTCCTCGCAGCAGCACGGGAAGAGAACATGACCAGAGCCGCCGAAATGCTTCATGTTACACAACCGACACTTTCCAAGGCGTTGAAATCTCTGGAGGATGAGCTGGGTAAGAAGCTGTTTACCCGCCACAGCTTCAGCATTGCGCTCACGGAGGAAGGCGCTCTCCTTCGGGATCGCGCAGAGGATCTTGTCTCGATGGCAGACAAGATTGAAAAAGAGTTCCTGTCACTGGACGATCTAACAGGCGGCGATCTGTATTTCGGTCTTGCAGAGTCCTACCAGATCCGGTATATTGCCCGGGAACTGCGGGTTCTCAAGGAACGGCACCCCGGGCTTAAATACCATATTACGAGTGGCGACACGGAACAGGTCACGGAGAAGCTGGACAAGGGTCTGCTGGATTTCGCTGTTATCTGTGATGCGCCCAACGAGAGGAAGTATGAGTCTATCGTATTCCCCGAGGGCGACGTATGGGGCTTGATTCTTCCTGCCGATGCACCATTGGCTGAAAAAGATGTGATCCAGATTGATGATCTGGTCGGGTTGCCGCTCTTCACTTCCGAGCAAGGCTGGGAAGGCGACATCCGGGGATGGGCAGGAGAACGGTTCAAGGAATTGCATCTGGAAGGCTCTTTCCGTTTGGCCTACAATGCCTCCATGTTCGTACGGGAGGGCCTTGGCTATCAATTATCTTTCCGCAATCTCGTTGACGTATCGGAAAACAGCGGACTGACCTTTCGTCCTCTATTTCCAACGCTGGAGACAAGGCTGTATCTGATCTGGAATCGATATCAGGCATTTACGCCTATTGCAGAAAGGTTTCTGGCACAAATTAGAAGCAGCTTTTGAGTATGTGGCCGTCGCCAGGCCGACAGGAACAGCCCAGAACAAGCAGAACAAGCCAGGAGTTACAGCAGGGATTCCCCTGCAGCGGCTCCTGGCCCGGTTTGGAGTGCTATTACATTGTCGTGCTCTTTCCGGCTTATCCGTTCAATCGGTTGATTATATTTCCACAGTGGGGGCAAAGAACATCGTGAACAGAAAACGGTTTGCC
>CAZMXF010000188.1:1985-5281 GCA_964570015.1 uncultured Oscillospiraceae bacterium
GAGGATGAACTTGAATGCAAAGACAGAATTACCGGTGGCAAGGCTATACTGTCGGTGTCTGCTATTATCCGGAGCACTGGCCCAAAACCATGTGGCGGGATGACCTCATGCGGATGAAGGCCGCGGGGATCTCTACCGTTCGTGTTGCTGAGTTTGCCTGGGCGATCTTCGAGCCACAGGAGGGGGAATTCTCCTTTGAGTTTTTTGACAGTTTTCTCGATCTCTGCAAAGAGATCGGCATAAATGTTATCTTCGGAACACCAACTGCTACTCCCCCGGCCTGGCTGACGGAGAAATATCCTGAGACCCTGAACGCACTGAAGGACGGCACTCTCCTTCGTCACGGCGCAAGGAGGCAGTATAACTACAACTCACGTGTGTACTGGAGTCTTTCCGCCCGTATCGTCGAGCAGCTGGCGCAGCACTATGGCCAACACCCCGCCATTATCGGCTGGCAGCTCGACAATGAGTTCAACTGCGAGACGGATGAATTCTACTCGGATGCCGATCATCAGGCATTCCGGATGTTTGTGAAAGAGAAATACGGCACCCTGGATGCACTTAACGAGGCCTGGGGCACCGTATTCTGGAGTGAGACTTATACTGACTGGAGTCAGGTTTACTGCCCGCGACCGGTGCTCAACGACGGCTCTAACCCTCACCTTCTGTTGGATTACTCCCGCTTTATTTCCGAAAGCTGCATCCGTTTCGCCGGAATGCAGGCGGATATTATCCGCAGATATAAGAAGCCGGAAGATTTTATCACAACCAACGGCCTTTTCACCAATCTGGATAATCACCGCATGCAGAACGAAATCCTGGATGTGTATACCTATGACTCTTATCCGGACTTTGCCTTTGAACTGGACAAAAGTGCCCCAGATCTCAAAGACCGCATGTGGACACGAAATCTCATTGAAGCACGCTCGGTCTGTCCGCATTTCGGCATCATGGAGCAGCAGAGCGGAGGAGGCGGCTGGGTAAACCGTATGGAAATGCCCGCTCCGAGGCCGGGCCAGCTCACCCTGTGGGCAATGCAGTCTGTGGCACAGGGCGCGGATTATATCTCCTTCTTTCGCTGGCGCACTGCCGCCTTCGGCACGGAACTGTACTGGCACGGCATCCTCGACTATGACAACCGGGATAACCGAAAACTCCGGGAAGTAAAGGAATTCTGCAGTCTCCTTCATACCCTGGATCCCGTCTGCGGAGGCGAGAATGTCGCCGCTTTTGCACTTGTGAAAGACTATGACAATGAATGGGACGCAAGACTCGACGTTGTTCACCGCAGATTCAAGGCGCACAGCGAGGCTGAGATATTTGCCGCTTCCGAGCTTTACCACACTCCCTATGACATCGTATACCTTAATGACGATACCGGGGCGAATGAGCTTTCGAAATACCCTGTCGTCATTTATCCCCATCCGGTCATCATGACGGAGAGCCGGGTAAGCGTTCTTCGGGAATATGTCCGGAACGGCGGCACACTGATCGTCGGCTGCCGCTCCGGATTAAAGGACCTGCGCGGTCACGCGGTCATGCTCCCCCAGCCTGGGCTTCTGCAGGAACTCACGGGTACGGATGTGTGCGATTTCACTTTCACAAGCCAGTCTGAGGATAGCGATCCCGACACTCCGATCTGGAATGACATCCTTACGCCGCTTACAGACACGAAAGTACTCGACACATATCATACCGGCTACTACGCGGGCGAAGCCTGCCTCACGGAGCACAGCCTGGAAAACGGACGGGTGATCCATCTCGGCAGCGCCTTTTCTCGCAATCGGGTCAAGCGCCTTTTTGACTACTGCGGTATTCTTGAGCCGTTTTCAGAGTATCTCTCCGTACCGGACGGTGTGGAACTGGTGATGCGCAGGAAGGACGGCCACACATTCATTTTCGTGCTGAATTTTCAACGGACCGAGCAGAAAATCACACTCCATACCCCAATGACGCTTCTCTGTTCCGGAGAGACAGCTGATGGAGAAATCATCCTCCCGCCCTACGGCACGGCGGTTTATGAGACGGAAATTTCATAACAACCTGTGCATTTATCAGCACACGTTCCGGACGTAAGCGGCGTGTTCTGCCTGCCCTGAAATAACGAGATAGAAAAGGAGAACGGATTATGAGAAAATTCGCGGTATTCAGCGGCTTCCTCGGTTCCGGAAAAACCACGACCATGATGGCCCTGACCCGGTATTACACCGCGCATCACGGCAAGGCTGCCATGATCTCCAACGATCTGGGAGAGCGCGTGACACTTGCCGACGACCGGCTGGCCAGACTCAGTGGCGTGAACGCATCCCAGATCACGGACGAGTGCATCTGCTTCTGCCATGATGTTCTGACCGAGTGGTTAAACTCTTACTATGACAGCGGCTTCGATCTCGTCCTTTCAGACATCCCCGGCTTCGGCGTCGGGGCGCTGGAGCATGTCTATCACGGGTTGAGCAGGGAATTCCCCAATCAGTTCGAGCTTGGTCCTTTCACGGTGCTCATAGAGCCGCGGAACGCAGCATTGCTGCGGAACGGTCAGGGCGGCGACATGGCGTATATCCTTCGCGCACAGCTCATGGAAGCGGACTTGATCGTACTGAACAAATGCGATCTGCTGGAGGCCGCGGAGTTGGCGGCAGACCGGGATTGGCTGGCCGAGCACTATCCGCAGGCCAAGATCATTGCGATCAGCGCTTTGACAGGCGAAGGGCTTGAGGAGCTCTCCCACGCTTTGACGCAGGGCAAGGCGTCCATGCAGCATCCCGACATTGACTATGAGGACGTTAACTTGCAGAACGCGATGGATCAGTTGACTGAGTTTTATCTGGAATACTTTGCCCAGGTCTGCTGCAACGACTTCGACGGCACGGAGTATCTCTCAGACCTCGCCCGCATGGTACAGGCGGAGCTCCAGGCAGGAGGCTATGAGATCCCGCACATGAAGCTCCTCGCCTGGGAGCCGGAGGGCGATTTCGGAAAGGTCGATTTGCTTGGAGTGGATCGACCGATCGAGATCACACGGCGTTTTGTGCGACCGTGCACCTACATCGCCGTTGTTTTAAATGCGAACGCTGCCTGCCCGGCAGACGTACTGGACGAGATCATCATGGGAGCGACGAAAACCGCTTCCCAGCGCTATCAGTTGGACTTTACTCTTTTTAAGAAGGAGTGTTTCAATCTCGGAGAGTGAGGCTTTGCTCAGGGCTAAATGAACATTTGCCTGACTCTGACATTGATACCGACTGCCTGCGGATAAGTGCTTGCGGGCAGACGTGTATTGCGCTATAATGACAGAG
>CAZMXF010000189.1:0-5257 GCA_964570015.1 uncultured Oscillospiraceae bacterium
AAGAGCACGGACATCAGCATGATCCAGATCGGGGAGGTATAGAGAAGGATCGCGGCAGTAGAGAGGGACATCATGTTGATCGCGGTGAAATAGCAGGAGGAAAAGAACAGTACACTTCCCACACCCAGCCCGAGGAAAAGCGGAAGATCCCTGATAGAGATGCGAAAGCCCGCCGGGATGCAAATCAGCTGGATCAGGCAGAATCCGACTGCGGCCAGCGTGAGCCGGATGGAGGTGATTTGAATTGGGGCAAAACCAAAGGAGGAGAGTCTGCGGACAAAAATACCCATACTGCCCCAGAAAATACCTGCCAGGATGATCAGTGCAGGACCGAGGAAAGACGGGTTTATTTTTTTCATGTATCGCGTCACCTCCTGTGTATATCGCGTTCTCCCACGGAACAGAATCGGGGAGGTCGTGAGCAAGAATACATCATAACGGAGGGGAATGTCAAGCGAAAGCTTGCAGACAGAACGAAACGGGGACGACAGAGCAAGACTGCAGAAGCGATTGAGTTTTCGGGGGAAATGGATTATAATAGCGGAAAAATCTGACGAAGAAGACACCCCGACTGATGATACGGTTTTTCATTTGCAAAGCCTCTGTGCACCATAGAAGAAAGACAGCAGCTGCAATGAATTTGTTCAGGAAAACAAGCACTTCTGACAGCGGCCGGAGACCGTGAAAGTGTTTCGGACTGCCACAGAGCAAGAGTGCAGGAGGGAGATCAAATGCAGGAGAACGATGCGCTGCATATTCAATTGAGAAAAAACCAGGATACTCTGAAAAATGTCGGACTCGGTGTTATGGCGTTCGGAGCCTGGAGTATTGTCAGAACGATTTTGTACACTACGCTTCAGTGGAACAGCATCATAGAGAATATGGTGGAGCAGGAATTAAGTGCAAAAACGGCGGGGATCATGTATGTCATCGTGATTGTTATGATCATGGCTGTTGAAATCGCAATTCGACTCTATATCGGCCGGTCCGCGATCGCAGAAGGAAAGGGAGAGAGAAAGCGCCCCGGGTATATTGTTGTTGCGTTTTTGATCGCGCTCATGGATCTGAGCCTGATGTTTTCCTTCATTATGCTGCCCGGCGCCAGAGCGGAGATCGGTCTGAATTCACTGGTGACGATGTTTGTAGAGTTTACATCGGCTGTTATCCTGCTGGAAATGTGCCGGTCTGCAATTCGGGTCAGAAAGCTGCTCAGGCAGATTGCGGAACAGGGGTGAGAAGATGCAGAAGGATTTTCACTATTACGCAACCTATTGCGCTGCTGTACTCGCCGGATACAGCCATGAGGAGAGCATGCAGATCTGCACCAGTGCACAGTTTGTGGATCTCTGTTCCCGGACGCTGCTGATAAAGCTCAAAGCGCCGCTGGCCGCGGCGACAACACAGCTGACCATGGAGATGGCGAATGCGCGAACAGATCTTCTTGGACGACAGGATATCACGAGAATCTGGGCTTCGTTCCATTTCCTGCCGTATGATCTCTATGCGGAAAAGAAAAAATGTACCAGACTGTACCGGAACAAATTTCGCCTGATCTGCCGCCCAAACGGAGACCTCATCGAAAGCACGGTAAAGCTGGCGAAGGGAAGCAGTCCGGAGGCTGTGGGGATCGCGATGCATGTACTGGCGGACACCTGGGCCCACAGCTACTTTGCCGGGACTCCGTCGCTGGTCATCAACAACACGAACGACTGTTTCTTTGAACTGCTCCCGGACGGATCGAAGAGGAAAATCCGTTTTCGGCACAGCACCGGCAAGCCGGATGATCTGGAGACAGGGATCTACACCAACAGTCTGTTCCAGCCGGACGAGGCCGCAATCATGAATCTGGGGCACGGGAGAGCCGGACACCTGCCGGATTACAGTTTCATGAGGTATGAATATCTCCCGGCCTGGGGCGGATATCAGCTGATTATTAAGGACAATCCGGACGATTATCTGCATGCCTTTGCTCAGATGATCGAAGCAATGAAGTATCTGAGAGGTACACGGGAGTCTTTTCAGAAGAACCGCTATGATTGGGACGCCGTGGAACCCTGGAAGGCAGAGATCGAAACCATTCTGCAGAAGAGGCAGGCGGATGCCTGCGCAGACTGGAAGGCTTTCGGAGAAAAGCTCTCCGGCTGCAAGATCGTGGAATTTGAAACCGCAAGCAGGGAAGAAGAATATCTCGCAGCCGCGGAAGAGGACAGAGACGAGACCTTTCTTGGACGGTTTATCCTTGCGGCGCTGCGGCAGAAGAGCATGGTGACAGCGAGTATCTACCGGTCCGGAAGCCGCCTGGCCGGAATCTCCGTGGACTATTCGGAGAAGGGATTTCGAGGAATCCGGGATTTCCGCATTCTGACGGAGCAGAGGAGAAAAGAGGGGAGCCATGACTAATCTTCAGCGTGCGAGGGAACTGCTGGGAGGATTGCTGATGCTGGCCGGCGGTATCGTAGTAGTCTTTCAGCCGGAAATCGGCGTTATGTTCATTGTACTGATCGTCGTCGTGACAACCATTCTGAAGGGAGCGGGATCGCTGCTCTATTATATTACGATGGCCAGGCACATGGTCGGAGGAAAGCTCCAGCTCTACAAGGGAATCATCCTGCTGGATGTCGGGATGTTTTTCCTGTCGCAGGATGACGTGCCGATGATCTACCTGGTGCTGTATCTGCTGATTGCCAATATGATTTCAGGGGTAATCGGGATCCTGGGCGCAAATGAAGCCAGACAGATGGAGTCAGGGCGCTGGAGAATAAAGATGGCGATCGGCGCAGCCGATGTTCTCTTCGGGCTTGCCAGCATCTTCTGCCTCGGCAGACCGAATATCCTGGTATATATTTACTCAGCAGGACTGATCTATTCTGCAGTCTTGCGCATCGTTTCGGCATTTCGGCGATCGGCGATTGTTTATATCCAGTAAATGTAAATACTTATCCGGTAGGAAGAAGGAATTGTGATGAAGAAAGAAATCCCGTCCATGGATCAGTGGCTGAAAGAGGCAAAAGAGGACCCTGCCGCAGCAAACTGCGGAATGTTTCTCGTACACAACGGAACCGTGCGCCAGACCGCAAAGGCAAAGGTCCGGCAGGGACAGGAGAACACCGCACCCGTGACAGGGATGATCTTCCGGTACGATGCAGAAAAGGTGGAGCAGGCCATCGCGGAGGCAAAACGGATGGACGGGATCTATTACATCCGTGTCTGGCTCAACGAAGGGGAACTGGCTCTGGGTGACGACATTATGTTTGTATTGGTTGGCGGCGATATCCGGCCGCATGTTATCGACGCACTGCAGGCACTGGTGGGGACGATCAAGAATAAGTGCGTGGTGGAGCAGGAAGTATACGGAAACGAATGAATCTGATTGCCTTCGGCATCAAAACGTGGTAGAATCATCTTCAATCTTCTGACACGACGGAGGTGTCCTCATGCTTCCTTTGGAATATATTACCGTGGGAGGGCTGCTGCGCAGAACGGCAGCACTGTTTCCGAACCGTCCTGCGGTGATTGATCACGAAACCAGACTGAGCTACCGGCAGTTTGATGAACTGACTGACCGCTTTGCAACCGCACTGCTGCGAAAGGGGGTCGGTCACGGCGACCATGTCGTACTGTTCGGAGAGGCCGAGGCCGAGGTTCTGGCGCTGTTTTTCGCCATCCAGCGGATCGGAGCGGTGGCGGTCATGGTCAATACCGCCTTGGTCCGAACCGACCTGGAAACGGTATTGCGGCTCGGTGATCCGAAGCTCATCTGTATCGGGATCTCCTATCAGAAGGATCGAAGCCTGGCCGCTGATGTGAAAGCGCTGGGCAGTCTCCCGGCCATCGTGGAAGGCGTCTTTACGATGGGGAGCGCGGTGTCGGAATTCTATCCGCCGCTCCGGGCGGAGGAGTCTAAAGATGAGGCGGCAGTCGCAGAGGCGGAGAAACAGGTCCGCTGTGAGGACACGGCAGTTATTATCTTCACCTCCGGCAGCACGGGGCTTCCCAAGCCGGTGATGACCAGCCACTATTCGCGAGTCAACGGCGGAATCCAACAGTCAAACGACTTTGCGGCAAGCTGCGAGGATGTGTTCTGCGTCGCGGTCCCGATGTTCCACTGCTTTACCATCTCCACCAACATCATGGCTTCAACCGCGGTGGGTGGCTGCATTTGCCTGCCGGATAACCGACATACCGGTTCGATCCTCCGGGCGATCCAGCGGCACCGCTGTACGGTCCTGCACGCGGTACCGTCCATGTACCGGGCCATTATGGCGAGGAAGGACTTCGGAGAATACGACATCAGCACCCTGCGGGTCGGAATCATCGGCGGGTCGAGCTATCCGCCCAACGACTTTATCAGGATCGAAGAGGGCTTCGGGATGACGCTGGCGTCGAGCCTGGGACAGACCGAGTCCACCGCGGGCCTGACAGTGTGCGCACTGGACGACAGCATGGAAAAGCGCAGCACCACGGTGGGAAAGTTTATGAACCACGTGGAAGGCAAGATCGCGGATCTGGAGACCGGGGAGGCACTGGCACCCGGAAAGGTGGGAGAAATCTGCATCAAGGGCTATCTCGTGATGCAGGGATACTATCGCCAGCCGGAGCAGACCGCAAAAGCGATCGATGCGGATGGGTGGCTGCATACGGGTGACCTCGGAGAGCTGGATGAGGACGGAGACATTATTCTCCGGGGCAGAATCAAGGAACTCATCAACCGGGGCGGCGAGAAAATCAGCCCCGTGGAGGTGGAGAACGAAATCTGTGCGCTGCCCCAGGTCGACACCTGCCGGATGATCCCGGTGCCGGACATACACTACGGCGAAGAAGGCTGTGCCTGTGTGGTGCTCCATGAGAACATGTCGGTCTCGGAAGAAGAGATCCGCAATCATCTCCGGGAACAGGTCGCAGCGTATAAAATCCCGAAGTACATTCTGTTCTTCGACAAGCTTCCGCTCAACGGGACTGGAAAGGTCGACTCGGCCGCTACTGCGGCCCGCGCCCGGGCAGAGCTGGGCATCGCATAAGCAGCGGTATTCACCTATAACAACGTACGACAAACGACCGGAACCGCGTCAGAAAGGCGCGATCCCGGTCGTTTGCTTTGATCGAATCGAATTTTTCGGGATGAATAATCTTATGGTTTGGGACAGTACCGGCGGAGACGCTCAATCACCCGGTCAGTGAGAGAATCGACCAGACCGAGGTCGAACACCAGCTGAAGCAGCGTGTATCTGGCGCGGGTCTCCTTGGCATAACGGAAGGT
>CAZMXF010000190.1:0-5222 GCA_964570015.1 uncultured Oscillospiraceae bacterium
TCCAATCAGGGAACAGACTGTTTTCTTGATCTTTTGATCACTGCGGCAGAGGATTTTGAAAAGACTGAACAACAGCAGAAACTGATCTCTTTTCTGAAGGATCAGAAAGACATCAACACTGTCGCTCCGGGAACAGCAGGCTTTGATCTGGATGAGATGGCGTGGCAGGAATCAACTTTGAAGGAAGACGTCGAGTTCCTAATCCGTGTAACTAAAGAAGCTCAAAGAGAAAGAAGTTTTAGGAAACTGCCTTATGAGATAAATACAGGCATTGTGATCCCATGGCTGGAACGATTTGCGTTACTGATCGACCAGATGACAGCGGAGAATCTGCACGTCAAATCGGAGTTTACATGGGGAGATAATATGAATAAAGCAGGAACGCAGAAAATAGAAACTGATAGATTGAAACTTCGAAGATTTAGATTAGAGGATGCAAAGGACATGTATGAAAACTGGGCATCTGATTCCGAAGTTACGAGATTCCTGACATGGCCGTCGCATACAAGCGTTGACGTGACAAAGAGCCTTCTCTCCGATTGGATACCCAAATATGAAGATGGCGGTTATTTTAACTGGGTAATGGAGTATAAAAAAACAGGAAAGGCTATTGGTAATATTTCTGTCGTCAAGCTTAATGAGAATATAAAGTCGGCTGATATGGGTTATTGTATGAGCCGGGCATATTGGGGACAGGGATTAATGACAGAAGCACTAATTGCTGTGATGGATTACTTATTTGATGTTGTCGGACTAAACCGTGTCGCTGCGTGTCATGATGCAAAGAATCCAAAATCAGGACGCGTTATGGAAAAAGCCGGAATGAAACAGGAAGGAATTCTTAGAGCTGCCGGAAAAAACAACCTTGGAATCTGTGATGAAGTTTGGCATGCGATGATCCGAAGTGATAGGGAATAAATAATGAAACAAACTGTTTGCTGCAGAAAATAAATGTACAAATTCAAATTTGTCCAGATCTCGATTTATCAGTATTATTGGGGAACATATGAAAAAAGCAACAAGAGAACATCTGGCCGAGGTTGCGAAGGAGATGGCGCAGATCCCGTTTCACGGAGCTATTAATGGGTCGGAATCCAATCTTGCGCCGATCGTGCGGGCATTTCCGACCTGGAGTCTCAGGGAAGCGGACGGTTTGTGGTGTGCGGCGTTTGTATATTATTGCTGCAGAGAAGCGGGATTCGAGATCCCGTACAGACCCGGAGAATGTAAAACCTGTCATCTGGCAGCATGCCCCGGTTGGGAGGAGTTTGCCCTCAGCGATCCTCGGATGGAATACCATAAGGGAGCGGAGGGCTTTGTTCCGGAAACGGGTGACATCGTTATCTATGACAGGGTTTTCGAGAACAAAGAGCACGACCACATGGGGATAATTCTCGAGAAACGGGAGCATTCATTTCTTGCCGCGGAAGGAAATATCAACAACGTATCCGGAGTCATCCAACGATCCATTGACGGGCATATCCGGGCCTATATCAGAATTCCGGACGGATATCGATACAAAGCAGAGTGATACGATTCCGCTTTGATGCTCTGTTCAGCAAAGCGGAGTTTGTAGAGAAGCAAAGAAACTTTTTGGGGGATGCATAATGAAAACTTCCTTTATTGAGATGAAACTCTTTCAGGTAAAGCCCGATCGACTCGAGCAATTTGAAGCAAAGATTGAGGAAATGTCCGCAAATCAGCTTAACTGCGAAGGCTGCATATCTCTTAAGTATTTCAAGAGATTTTACACCATAGACGGAATCGAACTTGGTGAGCCGCCAAGAGAGTTAACCAAGATTGTAAAGTGCGTTAAATACTACTCATACTGGGAGTTTGACACAAAAGAAAACTATGGCAAGGCCATAAAAATCTTTTTTGATAATTACAATAAAGATTTGCAAAAACTGCTGATTGCACCTTTTGATATTAATTTGGGATATTCTGTTTAAGAGATTTGCAAATTCTGATTTGCAGGTGACATATGAGCATCGAATCATACACTTATGAAGACTATATCAAAGACTTTGAATTGGATTATCTGGGCTTTGACGGAGTTCCGGACGAACCTGTCTCAGATATGAACCCGAAAAAGACCACCGAAAACAAAACCGAACCAAATACTGGTAACTCCGGCGAGGACATTCAATCATTATGAAGGAAGTTATTGTTTACTATTCCAAACATCATGGAAACACAAAGAAACTGCTGTATGCTATCGCGGAATCTGAGGGTGTCGATTTGATCGATGTGACTGCACAGCCGAATGCCGATATTTCCGGGTATGATCGCATCGGTTTCGCATCCGGGATCTATTTCAACGGCTTTGCAAAACAGATACTCGTTTTTGCAAAAGAACATCTTCCTGAGCATAAAGATGTTTTTTATATCTACACTCATGGCGCTCTGAAAGTTGTGGCACTGAAAGCGATCCATGAGATCGCGATCCAAAAAAACTGCAGAGAGCTCGGTGAATATCACTGTCTGGGATTTGACACTTTCGGCCCGTTCAAACTCGTCGGCGGCATCGCCAAAGGACATCCGACAGAAGAAGAAATCAAAGATGCAGTCGTTTTTTACAAGGGGCTTTGAGAAAATGCATTTCAAGCACACAAACAGGCCTGGTTTTCTGCTGGGCTTCATTGATTTCTTCACAGCAGGTATATTCTTTCTATTCTATATGCCGTTTGGAGGGCTGCAGGATGAGCTTGATTATATTCTTGGCTATAAAACGCAGCGTTACTGGAAAGCCTATCTGTTGGGTATCCCAACGCTGTTTATCTATACTCTGATATGGATGGCAAGGATCGCAGAAGGTTTGAAATCAAAGGCGATCGAGCTGAGTGTCGAAGGCCCATATACATCCTGGTGGCATATGTTTGGCTGGAATACATTGGGGATCCTGTTATTTGGCCCGGCTGTTGCCACGCACAGGTTTTTCGACACGTTGAATAAAATCGAAACAGAGCTGAATAACCGGTCAGGCTATGAATGAAAAAAAGAAAAAGATTATGAATGTTCAGCCATTGATGAAGACGAATGTATAGGCAAATAGCTTGATTAAATTTACTAGGTGAAATATGTCCTACCGACACAAAACCACATTTTCGAAAAAGAATTATTCAAAGGAAAAATCAGACAGAACAATGGTGTGAACCGGATATATTCAAATTTGCGGAGGATATGTACAATGGATTACCGTATTATTGACGGTTCAAATCACTTGAACATTGATGAAGTTGTCAGGCTTCTCAGAATGACTTATTGGGCTGATAAACGTTCAGTTGAACGAATCAAAAAATCTATGAGCAACTCTCACTGTTTCGGCGTATTCCTTAATGATGAAAAGAAACTCGTTGGTTTTGCCAGAGTTATCAGTGATTACGCGACAACTTATTATCTATGTGACGTGATTATTGATACGGCATATCAGCATATGGGCCTTGGAATGGCACTGATTTCATATATTGAATCGTTACCTGAATACGCAGGTCTGCGTGGGATTTTGATAACCAGGGATGCGCATGACCTATACCGAAAGTTTGGGTACGAAGTTCTGAATGGCAGAGTAATGGTCAAATCCTACAATCGTTGAGTGTCATTTTTTGTTTTTTCGGAGAAATGCATAAACTTGTGTTTGAGGTGATGATGGATTTGAAGGACTCGGAGCTTTATAAAGAGCTTGGAATACTGACAAAAGACAGGGACAAGTGGGAAGAGAGTATCCCGTATGTTTCGTCTCTTCTCAGTCATAGATCCGTTAAAATTCAGGCAAAGGCGCTGTGGCTGCTTGGTGAGATCGGCCTCGCATATCCGCCGGCAGTGCAGGACGCGGTTCCTGCGATCGCTTCTTTCCGTGACAGTCCGGAGCCGCTTTTGCGTGAGCGTGCGGTCAATGCTCTCGGCAGGATCGGACGTGGCAGCTATCCTCTGATCGAACCTTTTTGGGATGACATGTTCCGTTTTGCATCTGATGAGGAGGCAAAGGTCAGGCTGAGGTTTATCTGGGCATCAGAGAACATCGCGGTGAACACTCCCGATATCTATGAGGATCATATGCCGGTATTTGCGGAACTGCTGCATGACCCGGATGACAGGGTAAGGATGGAAGCGCCGGAGATCTTCAGGGTTCTCGGCAAACGCAGACCGGAGTTCGTCAGGCCATATCTGGAGCAGCTGCGGCAGATATCACAAACTGATAACAACCGTGTCGTAAGGATCCACTGTTCAGGCGCAATCAGGGCAGCAGGAGCAATAGGAAACGATCTCAGTCTGCATGAACGGGACATGGAGCAATAAAAATGAAATGCACAAATTGGAACGATCTCTGCAGGAGAATGAAATATGGATCATCTTATGAGCAAAACAATGATTACAGCGCATTCCGGCTGCGAAGGGACCGGAATCGATACGATGGATTCCATCGAAAAAGCTTTGGAATTCGGTGCTGATGCCATCGAGATCGATGTTCGTATGGATTCCTTCGACAATCTGCGGATCTCGCATGATCCGCTTTCACTTGAGGATTATCTGACGAAGAATCTGCTTGAGGAGGTTTTTCAGAAGATCACACCAACCTCCCTGATGATCAATTTCGACCTCAAAGAGCCCCGGACGCTGTACAAAACGATCGAGGCAGCGGAAACTTTTGGCTTCCCGGCAGAACGCATGATCCTGACCGGAGCCGCGACGCCGGAAAAATTGCTGGAAGACCGTGGACTTCCCGGGAGGGCCGCTTTTTATCTGAATGTATCGCATGTTTTACAATAGAGATGAAGATAAGGACCGCAGTCAATGAATGACTCGTCGATACTGTACACATGGACATCCTCCGGAGCCACATATTTCAGTATCACGCTGTAAATCAGCGCGGAGACCCGTTCATATTCCGCCATTCTTGGAAGGGCAATCAGGTAGGAAAGGGTCTGGCGGTTCTGGCGTTCCCAACGGGTTATGGCCTGTTTCGCTTCGAACAGCCTCGGTCTTCCCGGAACACCCTTTGCCTTCAGGCTTGGGCTTACAGCAAGGCAGATGGTCTGATCAGATCGGGTCTCATCGGCCACAAGCAGGTTGGCTTTCAGCGGATCGAGGTCACGGTAGACGCATTCCACAGATGCATAAAAGGCTTTCATATCGATAGCGATAAACGCACCCATGGTCCTTCATTCTCCTTTTCAAACCTGTATTTTCAAATTTCTCATCAAACGCTTTACCTGTTTCGA
>CAZMXF010000191.1:0-377 GCA_964570015.1 uncultured Oscillospiraceae bacterium
TGCCCTTGAACTCAAAGCGGCGTCCCGCGCCGTTGAAGCCCGCCAGGCCGTACTTCACCGCATAGGGACGGATGCCCAGGCAGATCGCGGCCGCCGTGGCGGCCAGAGCGTTCTTGATGTTATGCTCCCCGGGCACATGCAGCGTCACGTCCGTGAAGCGCCGTCCCTTATAGATAATGTCGAAGTGGGAGTTGGCACCGATGTATTCAATGTTCTCCGCATGGACATCCGCCTTTTCGTTCAGGCCGAAGGTGATCATCTTCCGGTCCAGATTCATCAGCGTCTGCATCGTGTTGAGGTCGTCGTAATTTGCCACCACATAGCCGTCCTGCGGTACACGGGAGGCAAACGCGCGGAAGCTCTTCTCCACATCGTAG